>JAEYNG010000029.1 GCA_023412695.1 Planctomycetota bacterium
CCTTGGGACAGCCCGGCCTGTTCCCTTGCCAATCGCAGACGGCGCCCGACCGCCTCCGGGGCCGTGTCAGCCGGTGCCATGAGTGACCTCCTTGCCACTGAGCAGTTGTTCAACCTTGTTGATGAGCTCGCCGAGCCGGCGGCCGCGCTTCCCCGTCTCATGCACGACGGGGTTGAAGTCGCGCGGGAAATCGAAGTCGAACGCCTCGCACAGATCGAGGACAAGATCGAGACCTTCGTCACTGCTGAGCCCCAGTCCGCGAGCCAGATCTGTCTGGTCATCGAGCTTGGCGGCATCATGTCCAGTGCTGGTGGCGAACTTCCGCACGCACCGTTCGACCCGCTGGCGAATGGACTCGTTGCTGGACATGGTCGCCCCTTTCCGCTGGTAAGGAAATCTTACCATGTGGGCGGCACCATGTCAACGCGCGGTCAAAACGCCTCTAGCGGAGTGTGCTTCGAGAGGTAAAGAGGGTGGCGGGGGTGCCCCTCTCGAGTCTTGCCCAGGCATTTGAGGTGCGGGAATAAGCGCTGAACCTCACGGCCACGACCGTGCAGCTCGCCGTGAACTCCCCACGCCGCAACTATTGTCTCGGCGTTGGCACCGGCAAGCCGAAGCCAGTGATCGTTCTCTGGTCCGATGGGTTCGCGCGCAGCGTACAGCTTGGAAGGTTCAGGTGACCTCAGCGCGAACAGGTTAACCAGCATCAGAGTGCCAAATCCCCAATCTCGTGCGAATCCAACACACCGACGAACCGTGGGGTCGTCGAGGGTGGCGTCTGCTGTTGATGGGTTTAGACCCACGAAAGCTACCGTGGGAAGTCGCCCATCCCAGCTTCTGGTCAATTGGTAGCGGTATCGGTGGCACGCCGAGAGTACGGCTCCGCGTTCAACCTCTTTCCGCGATTGAATAGCGGTCAGCATCGAGACTCCACGGCGGGTTACTTCATCGGCACTGCCGAGGAAAAGGCTTCAACATCCAAGGGATGGTACGAGTGCCCTGATCCGGAGCCGTGACAATGTTGCCAGTACAGCTTCGCGCTGACCATCGTGGCACTAACCGCGGAGTTTCCTGGATTGTGCGGAATCGCCCCTCCCGTTACAAGACAGAAGGGGCCTCATCTCGGTGTTGGGACAGACTGGAGTTCTTGCCGCTGCGCCCATTCCCGCCAGCGTTGCGTTTCTCCGCGGAGGGCGATCTCGCGGAGGCGTTCGTCGGTCTTGTCGTCGCCGCGGTTGTGTTTGACCTGCAGGCGGACGAGGCCCTGGAGCGCCGCGATGTGGTCGGGATAAACCTCGAGCGCCGCGGCGTAGTTGCGGAGCGCATCGTCGACGCGGCCGGCGCGTTCGAGGGTGAGGGCGAGGTTGATGCGGGGATCGGGGTGGCCGGGCATCAGTTTGCGTGCAAACTCGAACTCCGACGCGGCCGAGTAGTACTCGTTGCGGGCAAGGAAGAGGACGCCGAGGTTGTTGTGCGCGGGGCCGTAGTAGAGGTCCTTGCCGAGGGCGTCGCGCAGGAGCTTCTCGGCCTTGGCTGGATTGGTGGTGAGCAGGTCGGCGGCTTCGCGCGTGAGGCGCTCGGCCTCGACCGTGTTGCGGCTCGCTTCGGTGAGGGGGGAGTAGGGGTTGCCGTCGCCGGCGCGGTGTGCGCGGCAGGCGGAGAGGGCGAGCGGGAGTGCGAGGCAAAGTGCGGCGAAGAGAGCTGTTGAGCGGCGCGGCGCGTGGCGCGGTTGATCGCGGCGGCCGTGTCGATCGCGCACGGGGGTGTGGTGTTGCGGCGGGTGCTGGATGAGTCCGTTCAACGGGCGACTCCCGGCCGCGCTGCGGCCTGCGGGGATGAGGGTGATGAGGCGGTGTACAGCGTCTCGATGCTGACAACAGCGCGGAGGGGCAGGTCGCCGCCGGGCGGGACGGCGGCGTCGCGCCGGCCCTGGGCCTCGGGGGCGAGGTCGATCGTGGTGATCGTCCAGTCGGGATGCGCTTCGCGCCAAGCGCCGAGCACCCTGCCGACCTGATCGAGCGTGACGGGGGCGAGGGTGAGGACTGCGCGGCGGCGGACGGCGGAGGAGTTGGCTGTGCCACGCCCCCCCGATGCCGAAGGGCCGAGGGTGATGGGCGTGTCGGCCGCGGGCGAGAGGGAGGCCAGCGCGGAGGCGGGCAGGCCGGCGGCGGCGAGGCAGTCGTTGACGGCGGTGGTGAGCGCTCCGCCCTGGGCGAGGGTGGGGGTGGTGCGCCTGGCCCAGTCGGGGATGGCGGACTGCAGGCTGGTGATGAGCGCGAGCTGGCGGTCGATGCCGGCGAGCTGATCGGCTGCACGGTCGGCCTGCGCAGCGGCGGTGCGGGCGTGGGAGAGCTGGGCGATGAGCAGACAGAACGCGACGAACAGGAGCGCGGCGAGGATGCGGCGCAGGGCGGTCATGGCGTTGCTCCTGTTGATGGAGCTGTGATTGACGGCACGCTGACATGGGCGGGTTGAGCGGCGTTTCGCTTCATGCTGATGGTCAGGCGTGTGATCGTTCGGCTGGCGAGGTCTTCGCCGGTGTTTGGCTGGTCCCTCTTATTGGTGGCGAGGCGCGTCGAGCGGCCGGCGCTCGTGAGGCGCGGCTCGTCGAGCGTGAAGCCCGGCGGGGCGGACAGGGACTTGAGGAACAGGGGGGTGTCGCCCTCGACGCTGCAGGTGATGCCGATCGAGTCGGCATCGACGTGCAGGGACTGGATGATGCAGACCCAGGGCGGGAGCGGGTCGTTCGTCGCGGGCGGCCGCGGCCAGACGGCGAGCAGGGCGGCGAGGTGCGGCGCGGTATCTGTTGGGGCGTGGAGCCGGGCGGCGGCGTCGGCGGAACGCTGGGCGATCGCGACAACGGAGGGGAGTGTGGCGGGCGTGAGCCGGACGGGAAGGTTGAGGGAGCGGCCGAGGTCTTCGAGGCGGGTGTCGGCGGCGGCGAGGGATTGCGCGGCGAGAGCGTGGTCGTGTTGGATGCGACGCTCGAGGCCGATGAGGATGAATGCACAGGCGAGAAGGGCCGCGACGAGAAGGATGATGTGGCGGCGCAGGCGAGCAGCGCGGAGGTGGGAGGGCTCGAGGTCGCCGATGAGGAGGTTGAGGGACGCGGCGAGGGTGGAGGCGTCGGTTGTTGACGGTTGCTCGCTCGGTGCCGCGGACTGGAGCAGTTCGTGATCGATGAACGCAGGGAAGCACGCGGGCGTGAGGGTCTCAACGGGGCGGGGGTGCTCGGTTGATGTTGCTGCTTCGAGCAGTTGTGCGCGGGGTGCGCCGCAGGCGAGGACCCGGCCGCGGGAGAGGGGTGTGCAGACGACGTGCAGATCGGATGCACTGTGCGCGTTCTCGGCGGCGATGCTGCCCGCGGCTGCGGGCTCGAGGGGGACATCTTCTTCGAAGAGCGGGCGCAGGCCGATGGGGAGCGGGCCGGGCCGGATGCGGGTGCCGGGCGGGACGTCGAGGATGGACCAGTAGAGACGGTCGGGTGGGAGCGTGCACGTGCGTGGGGAAGTGGCGGTGGTCATTTGCTGCTCCCGGCGACGGGCTTGTCGAGGCTGAGGGTGTAGTGGTAACGGCCGGCACGGATGGTGACGTTGCCGTTCTTGATGGACTCGATCGTTCGGCCGGCGTGCTCCTGGCCCGGCGCGAGCTCGAGCACGGTGTCGAGGTCGGGGTCGTAGAGCATCGCGCGCGGCTCGCTCTCGCGTGCGGCCGCCGTGCTGGACACGATCGCCAGG
>JAEYNG010000040.1 GCA_023412695.1 Planctomycetota bacterium
TTGTTCAATCGAGCGCCATCGGGGGTTGTTGGTATAGGCTGAAACGGGGGCGGCGGGGCCCGCCCCCCGCCGCGCACCCGGTTCGAAACGCAAGATCCGACTCCGAACGCTCTGACGCCGTGGCGGCACTCTCAGCACCAAAGGGCTCGGACGCCTTGCACCGGGATCTGTGATCCGTTCATCCAAAGACCGGTGCAAGCACTTGCTGAACGACAACACCAAATCTGTTGCCTCTGGTCGCGGCCGTTCTTTCCGTATCGCCCGCGATGTCCTTGGTGTTCTTGGCGTCTGCGCCATGTCCGCGTTCTCCGCCATCATCGTCAAGGACTCGATGCTCCGCAACGAGGTCACGCCCCTCGCGGCCGTTGACACCTCGCCCGTCGAGTCCGTCGAGTCCGTCGAGTCTGCGTGGATCGACCAGCCCGCGGCCGATCCGCTGAACGCGCCCGTCATCACCGCCGTGGCCGACGTCGTCAGCGATGAGCCCGCCGCGATGGACTCCGCCGAGCCCTCTCCCGCCGCGTCGAACATCCCCGCCAACGCGGTGCTCGACACCTCGATCCGCTATTTCAACGGCCGCCCGGTGCGCCCCGTGCGCACGATCCGCATGAAGGTCACCGCCTATTCGCCGGACGAGCAGTCCTGCGGCGACTCGGCCGACGGTATCACCTCCTCGCTCCACCATGTCTGGACCAACGGCGGCAGGCTCGTCGCCGCGGACTCGCGTGTCCTCCCGCTCGGCTCGATCATCTCCGTGCCGGGCTACGACAACGGCAATGTCGTCCCCGTGCTCGATCGCGGCGGCGCGATCAAGGGCCGCCGCCTCGACGTGCTCTATCCGACGCACTCGCAGGCCCGCAAGTGGGGCGTGCAGAATCTCGACGTGGTCGTGTGGGAATACGCCGACGGCAAGCCCGCGTGCGACTTCCGCGCCATCCGCGACTCCCGCAACTGAACTCGGTCGCCCGCCGGGCACGTACCATCCCGCGTGCTCGCCTCACCCGCCACGCGCCGGCCAACGACCATCGACGAGCTGCTCCCGGCGTCCCTCGCCGCGGCCCTCGACTCCATCGACATCGCGTCGCGCCGCGTCTTCCCCGGCAAGCTTCAGGGCGAGCGCCGCTCCAAGGCCCGCGGCCGGAGCGTCGAGTTCGAGGACTTCCGCCAGTACGTCCCCGGCGACGACCTCCGCCACATCGACTGGAACGTCTTCGCGCGGCTCGACCGCTTCTTCATCAAGATCTTCCAGGAAGAGCAGGACCTCGCGGTGCACCTCGTGCTCGACGCGTCGGCGTCGATGGACGCGGGGAACCCCAACAAGTTGCTCTTCGCGCAACGCGTGATGATGGCCCTTGGCTTCGCCGCGCTCGCCGGCAACAACCGCGTCGCCGCGTGGATCTTTGGGGGCGGCGGGGGCTCCGGCGCGGCGTCCGCATCGGCCGGCCTCCGCGCGATGCCGCCGGTCCGCGGCAAGCGCGCCGGTCAGCAGCTCGCGCGGTTCATCCTCGATCAGACCTGGCCCGCGCCGAACCCGCGCGACGGCCTTGCGCCATCGGCCGACAAGCTCGCCGCCGGCGAGTTCACCATGGCGTTGAAGTCGATCGCCCGCTCGCGCACCGGCCGCGGCGTTGTGGTCGTGCTCTCCGACTTCCTCATCCCCGGCGGCTACGCCGAGGGCCTCACGCTCCTCGCCGGCGGCGGCGCGACGCCGTGGGACGTGGTGCTGCTGCAGGTGCTCTCGCCCGGCGAGCTCGACCCGCTCAGCGAGACCGACGGCCACGGCGGCAAGATTGTCATCGGCGACCTGCGCCTGACCGACGTCGAGACCGGGCGCGTCGCGGAGGTGACCGTAACGCCGGACCTCGTGAAGACCTACCTCGCGCGGCTCGAGGCGTATCAGCGCAAGCTCGCAGAGTTCGCCGCGCAGCGCGGCATGACGTTCCTCTCCGTGCGGAGCGATGCCGATGTCGCGCGGCTGGTGCTCGACCAGTTGCGGAAGAAGGGCGTGATAGGATGATGGGCGAACATGCCTCACCCGTTTGCCTCCCCCCGCGCCCCACTCTACCATCCCGCTCCCCGGAACCGGCCCCGACTAGGGTACTTGGCAAACAAAAGCCAACTCCTGCGGCAGGGCCAGGGGTGTTCCGCCTCGAACTCACCTGCCCGGTGATTTCCGCGGCCACGGAGCATCCGAGTTCCAGCCCGGGCGTCACACTGGCCAAACCCAGTGTTCAACGCAGCCGGGTGCGTGCCGCGGCCTTCTGACGAGGCTTTCCAAAGCCCCTCCGACGGACCGCGAAAGTGTCGCCTTCCCCCCGGAAGGCTGGTCCGTTGGTCCGACGAACCCGGCCTCGCCGCGTTTCGTCCAAGCAGAAGGAACCCCCGCCTCCCGCTGACCCTCGCCGATCGCTCCCACCTGCCCACCCCCACAATGGGCGATGGTGTAACGGTAGCACGACAGATTTTGGTTCTGTTTGTCCAGGTTCGAATCCTGGTCGCCCAGTTCTCCAACCACTTTCCGGGAACCGGGAGCGAGCCAATCGGCAGCCGAATCGTCAGCGTCGCGGCGGACAACGCCATGACCGGCCAACGCGACCAATCCGGCCAACCTGCCCGTCGGCACGCCCCGAGCGCGATCATCCTCGCGGCGGGCCTCGGCAAGCGGATGAACTCCGACCTGCCCAAGGTGCTGCACGAGGTCGGCGGCCGACCGATGGTCTGCGCCGTCGTCGATGCCTGCCGCGATGTCGGGTGCCGGCGGGTCGTGCTGGTCGTCGGCCACAAGCAGGAGCTGGTCCGCAAGGTCTTCGAGGGCCAGCGGGACATCGAGTTCGCCGTGCAGGACCAGCAGCTCGGCACCGGCCACGCGACAAGGTGCGCGGCGGGCCTCTTCTCCACCGAAAGCTGTGAGCCCGGCCACCCGGTCTTTGTCCTCGCCGGCGATGGTCCGCTCATCCGCGCCCACACGCTCGGCGCGATGCTCGACAAGCACGCCTCGACCGGCGCGTTGGCGACGCTCGCCTCGAGCGTCATCGACGACCCGACGGGCTATGGCCGCATCGTCCGCGACGGCCGCGGCGCATTCAGAGCCATCGTCGAGCACAAGGACTGCACGCCCGAGCAGCTGGCCATCCGCGAGGTGTATCCGTCTTACGCGGTGTTCGACGCGCAGACGCTGTTCGCCGAGCTCGCCGCGCTCAAGCCCAACGCCCGGGCCAACGAGTACTTCATCACCGACGTGCCCGCGAGCCTTCTCGCCCAGGGCAAGCGCGTCGAGGTCATCCCGGCCGTCCCGCCGGAGGATGTCCTGAGCATCAACACGCCCGATCAGCTCGCGGAGGTTGACCGCATCTACCGCTCCCGCTCGCCGCGGGACGGTTCAGCGAGGAGGACGCCCGCGTGAGCAAGGCCGATGCAAACTCGCTGAAGATCTTCGCGGGCCGCAACAGCAAGGACCTCGCGACGTCGATCTGCCGCCACCTCGACCTCCCGCTGGGCGCGGCCCGCACCGAGGCCTTCCCGGACGGCGAGCTGATCGTCAAGCTCGACGAGGACGTCCGCGGGCGCGACTGCTTCGTCGTCCTCTCGACCGGCGCGCCGGTGAACGACAACCTGATGGAGCTGCTGGTCTTCATCGACTGCCTCCGGCGTGCCTCGGCCAAGCGCATCACCGTCGTGACGCCGTACTTCGGCTACGCCCGGCAGGACCGCAAGGACGAGGGCCGCGTCCCCATCACCGCCAAGCTCGTGGCGAACCTCATCACCGCGGCGGGCGCGGAGCGCGTGCTCGCGATGGACCTCCACGCCGCTCAGATCCAGGGCTTCTTCGACATCCCGGTCGATCACCTCTCGGCGACCAAGGTCTTCCACAGTCTCTTATACACAACTCCGAG
>JAEYNG010000366.1 GCA_023412695.1 Planctomycetota bacterium
TAGTGCATGGCGAAGGCGATCGCCGCGCCCGCGAGTTCGGGCGGGGGGGGGGTGGGCGAGGGGAAGCTCCTGGGGTCGTAGCCGAGGTAGGAATGGACGAGCCCGCCGAGGCGAGCGTGCGAAGGCGGGGATTGATCGCGCGGGCCGGTCACGTCTCGAACTCCACACGGCCGTGGCGCACGGCGCGGCTGATCTTGTCGCTGGCCCACAGGCCCGCGAGGACGAACTCGACGCAGCTTGCGCGGACGGCGGAGTCGCTCGAGGCGTTGACCTCGAAGGCCTTGTCCCACACGGGCGGGACACGCCGCAGCAGCTTCTCGTAGTGCGCGCTGGGGAGCATGTCGCCGACCTCGATCTTTACGCCCTTGGCGAAGATGTCGGCGATCTCGCCCGCGCCGTGCTCCTGGACGTACTCCTTGAAGACGTTGCGGATCGCCTCGGCGAAGATCGCGTCGAGCGCCTGCGCCTCGCTGAGCTGGTGGCTGGACATCAGGTCGAGCTCGACCTTGCCCGCGGCGGTGGCGTGGAAGTGCGCGAGATCGGAGATACGGGGCACGGCGGGGCGCTCATTGAGCAGCACGCCGCGGCGCCGCGCGGAGGCGACCATGACGCGGTAGTTGGCGATCGAGAACCGTGCCGAGACACCGGAGGCGTGATCGACGTACTTGCTCCGCCTCGCGACGATCGCGATCTCTTCGACGAGCTCCTTCATGAACCGCGGCACGAGCACGGGGTAATCGCCGCCGAGGGACAGCTCCTTGAGCGCCTCCTGCTCGGTGATCTCGATCGCGGCGTCGCGTTCGCGCGGGTAGTGCGTCTGGATCGTGGAGCCGATGCGGTCCTTGAGCTGGGGGATCACCTTGCCCGAGCGGTTGTAGGTCGTTGGGTTGGCGGAGAAGAGCACGCAGATGTCGAGGTCGAAGCGGACCGGCAGGCCGCGGATCTGCACGTCGCGTTCCTCGAGGATGTTGAACAGGCCGACCTGCACGGCATCGTCAAGATCGGGGAGCTCGTTCATGGCGAAGATGCCGCGGTGCATGCGGGGGATGAGCCCGAAGAAGAGCGACTCCTCCGCGCCGAGCGACACGCCGCGGGCGAGCTTCGCGGGGTCGATCTCGCCGATGACGTCGGCGAACTTGGTGCCGGGGGCGAGGCGCTCGGCGTAGCGCTGATCTCGTGGCCAGAAGGCGATCGGCGCCTGGTCGCCGTGCTGCGCAAGGAACTCACGCCCTTGCTGCGTGATCGGCCGCTCCGGGTCCTCGTGCACCGGGCAGCCGGGGATGTCGAGGTACGGAAGGTGCGGGTCGAGAAACCGGACGAGGTGGCGCATGAGGCGGCTCTTGCCCTGGCCTTTCTCGCCGAGGAAGAGCATGTCGTGCCCGGCGAGAACGGCGTTGACGATCTCGGGCAGGACGGTGGACTCGTATCCGACGATGCCGGGGAAGAGCGACGACAGCCCCTCGCCCGAGGCGAGCGCCCGCGTGAGGTTGTCGCGCATCTCGGCCTTCACGGAGCGAGACGCCCACCCGGCGCGGCGGAGATCGGCGAGGGTGCGGATGCTCTGAGGGTCGGGAGCTTGGGGATACGTGGCGTGGGGGTTCATGTCTGGACGTTGTACGCCGGCGCGGGCAGGAAGGTGCTGCCGCGGACGGGAACGGATGGATGTTGCGCAGGATTACTCGACGTTCACGGGCACGCCGTCGGCCAGCGTGGGGGCGCCGGAGACGACGACCTCCGTCACGGGCAGGCCACCGACGATCTCGATGCGGTCTTCGAGGCGCACGCCTGTACGGACCCGGTGCTCTTTGGCCTTGCCGTCGGCGACGCTGAAAACGCGGGTGACGCCGGCGAACGTGACGAGCGCTGAGGCCGGCACGAACGTGACGCCGTTCTCTTCGCGCAGGCGGACCTCGCCGCGGGCGAACGCACCCGAGCGCAGCCGCCGGTCGCGGTTATCGATGCGGACCTCGATCATGAACGAGCGGGACGCCGGATCGACCCGCGGCGAGACGCGGGTGATCTCCCCGGATGCGGGCTCGTTGTAGGCCTCGACCTGCACGCGCACTGTCTGGCCGGGCTGGACCTGCCCGGCGAAACGCTCGGGGACATCGGCACGGAAGAGGATGTTCTCCGACGCGACGAGGCGGAACATCGCCTGCCCCGGCGTGACGTACTCGCCGAGCGAGACCATTCTCGCGGCGACCTCGTAGGCGACAGGGGGAGCGTCGGAGTCGGACGGGAGCGGCGCGACGACCTGCGTGTCGGCGACACGCTGGCGCGCGACGGCGACGGCGGTCTCCTGGGCCCGGGCCTCGGCGAGCAGCGCGCGGGCGGCGAGCATCTCGACCTCGGCGTTCTCTCGGGCGACGTCGTTGGCCGTGCGGATGTCGGCGAAGTCCTGCTCCGAGAGCAGCGGCGGGGATTGCTCGAACAACTGCCGCGCACGCTCCAGCCTCGCGGCGGCGTTCGCGGCCTCTGCGCGGGCGCGGCGGACGGCGGGGAGCGATTCGGGATCGAAACCCGGGCCGGGGAGCTCGGCGAGGCCGAGCCGGGCGAGCGAGGATTGCAGCGCGGCCTCGGCCTCCGCGAGGGTGAGGGCGTAGTCGCGGGGCTCGATGCGGGCCAGAACGGTGCCGGAGGGGACGGCGTCGCCGATGTCGGCCTCGATGGCCTCGATCCGGCCGCTGAGCTTGGAGGCGATCACCGCTTCCTCTTCACCAAAGAGCGTGCCGGTGACCTCGACGGTCCGCCAGACCGAGCCAGCGGTCACCGGGCCGAGCAAGACGGGGGAGGCGGGGCGCGTGTCCTGCGCCGGCCGCGGCTCGCCGGCCTTTCGCGCCCCCGCGCCGTCGGCGGGCTGATCGCTGCACGCGGCGAGCCCGACGACAGTCAGTACGAGGAATGGTGCGAACAGCTTGAGGCCGCGGCGCGTCATACGGTCAATCCTTGGATGGCTCGAACCAATACGGCGCGAGACGGTAAGAGTGGCGGTTCGGTGTTCAACCGGCCGGCGTGTTTTTCGATGCAAGTCGAGGTGTGATGCGGCGTTCATGGACCGTCAGACAGACAAGAGGCGGGGCGGATTCTTTACCGCTGCCTCGTCCCCGGCTTGGAGCAGCGGGCCTTGCGGGGGCTTTCTGCGCCTGCTTGGCGCTCGCGGGGTGCAAGGTCGATCAGCGGCGTGAAGTCGCCGCTTATCGGGAGTTGGCGGTCGGGGAGGCCACACGGCCGGAGCTGCGGCAAGGGGACGCCCTGACGCTGACGACCGCGCTTCGGCTCGCGGCGCACGACAACGAGCGGCTGGGGATCGAGGGGGAGAACGTGGTGCGGGCGTTGGCGGACAAGCAGCGGGCGGTCGCGAGCCTGCTGCCGACGCTGGACCTGTTCGGCAACTTCACGTTCCGGGAGAACGTCGGCACGGGAGGGACCGACGGCAACGGAGGCAACTCGAGCAACGCGCGGAACACGATCTTCGACGGGGGACTACGGGCGCAGTACACCCTGCTGACCGGGATGACGGACTTCGCCAACGCGCGGTCGCTTGACGCGACGATCGAGCAGCGACGCTGGCTGCTGCTGGACCTGCGCGAGGCGCTGCTGCTGGAGACGGCGCGGGCGTACTACGCGGTCGCCG
>JAEYNG010000045.1 GCA_023412695.1 Planctomycetota bacterium
TGGTCGAGGGGCTGAAGGTCATCGCGGACAAGAAGGCCGCGGCGGCGGACCAGTTCACGATCGGCGAGACGGCCAAGCGGCTGGGGCTGAAGCTCGACTACGACTTCAACGGCGAGGCGTACGCGACGGTCAGCGGGCAGAACAGCAACAACTCGGTGCGGATGAGCGACGAGTTCTTCGACGCGCTCGACTCCGAGGGCGGGGAGTGGAAGACGTTCAGCCGGACGACGGGGAAGGTGTCGCGGACGTACAACGCGCGGCACCTCTGGGACCAGATCTCGTACGCGGCGTGGCGGTGCGCGGACCCGGGCGTGCAGTTCGACTCGACGATCAACGCGTGGCACACCTGTCCGGGCGCGGGGCGCATCAACGCCAGCAACCCGTGCAGCGAGTACATGTTCCTCGACAACACGGCGTGCAACCTCGCGTCGCTGAACGTGCTGAAGTTCTACGAGCCCTCGACGCGGGCGTTCGACGTGGACCGGTACGAGCACGCGATCGACCTGTGGACGGTGGTGCTGGAGATCAGCGTGCTGATGGCGAGCTACCCGAGCAAGGAGGTGGCGGAGCTGAGCTGGAAGTACCGCACGCTGGGGCTTGGCTACGCGAACTTCGGCGCGCTGGCGATGCAGGCGGGCATCCCCTATGACAGCGACGAGGCGCGGGCGCTGTGCGCGTGCCTGACGGCGATCCTGACGGGCCGGTCGTACCGCATGAGCGCGCAGATGGCGGCGCAGCTGGGCGCGTTCCCCGGGTTCGAGCCGGAGCGCGAGAACATGCTGCGGGTCATCCGCAACCATCGGCTGGCGGCGCACGGCGTGCCGCGGGAGGCGTCGAACTTCGAGAACCTGCGGATCCCGCCGGTGCCGATCGATCACGAGGTGATCAACGCGGGCCGGGTGAACCTCTCGAACGCGGACGACCTGCTGGACCGGTCGGTGCGTGCGTGGGACGAGGCGCTGAGCCTGGGCGAGAAGTTCGGGTACCGCAACGCGCAGGTGACGGTGATCGCGCCCACGGGCACGATCGGCCTGCTGATGGACTGCGACACGACGGGCATCGAGCCCGACTTCGCGCTGGTGAAGTTCAAGAAGCTCGCCGGCGGCGGGTACTTCAAGATCGCCAACGCGTCGGTCGAGCCCGCGCTGGTCGCGCTGGGGTACTCGAAGGACGAGATCCGCTCGGTCATGGCGCACCTGCTGGGGACGCTGTCGCTCGACACGCCGATGCCGGCGGATGCGCCGGGCGTGCCGGCGGGGGGCGGGCAGATGACGTTCAGGGCGTGGCTGAAGGCCCACGGGCTGAACGACGGGGACCTCGAGAAGATCGAGGAGGCCCTGCCGGGCGCGTTCGAGCTGGGCTTTGCGTTCAGCGCGTGGGCGCTGGGCGACGATGCGCTGCGCCGGGCGGGCGTTGACCCGGAGGCGGCGAAGGCCGACGGCTCGTTCAACCTGCTGGCGAGGCTCGGGCTGAACAAGGCGCAGATCGCGCGGCTGAACGACGTGATCTGCGGGATGGGCACGGTCGAGGGCGCGCTGCACCTGAGGTCGGAGCACCTGCCCGTGTTCGACTGCGCGAACAAATGCGGGAAGTACGGGCAGCGGTTCATCGCGGCGGAGGGGCATATCCGGGCGATGGCCGCGGCGCAGCCGTTTATCTCCGGGGCCATCAGCAAGACGATCAACCTCCCGAACGAGGCGAGCGTCGAGGACATCAAGCGGTGCTACCGGCTGAGCTGGGAGCTGGGGCTGAAGGCCAACGCGCTGTACCGCGACGGGTGCAAGCTGAGCCAGCCGCTGAGCTCGCGGAGCGACGAGAAGGAGGAGGAGAAGCCCGAAGCGGGAAAAGCCGTGTCTTCCTCCGGCAGCCACCCCCCGGCACCCAGCCAACCGAGTGTCAGGCTTGCGGCGGGGACGCCTGCGATGTCTACCTCGGCTGAGCCGGTGGTCGAGGTGAAGGAGGTCGTGCGCGTGCTGGAGCGGCCGATGCGCCGGCGGCTGCCGGAGACGCGTGCGTCGATCACGCACAAGTTCAACATCGCCGGGCACGAGGGGTACCTGACCGTCGGCCTTTATGAGGACGGCCAGCCGGGCGAGCTGTTCATCACGATGGCGAAAGAGGGCTCGACGATCGGCGGGCTGATGGACTCGCTGGGCACGGCGGTCAGCGTCGCGCTGCAGTACGGCGTGCCGGTGGAGAGCCTGGTGCGGAAGTTCACACACCAGCGGTTTGAGCCCGCGGGGATGACGACCAACCGCGACATCCCGTTCGCCAAGAGCCTGGTCGATTATATTTTCCGGTGGATGGGCATGGAGTTCATCCCCGGGTATCGAGAGGAGAACGCGCCGAGGCGTCCGGGTCAGGACCCGACGAAGGCCCTGATCGATGAGGACGACGAGGACGCGTCCGCGGCCGGTCGTGCCGGCGCGGCGGTGGAAGACCACGAAGTCATGGAGGACGCGCAGCCGTGGAACGCAACCCAAGCCGATACGGAGAACACCGCACAGGCCGCTCGGCCCGAACAGTCCGCGCTCGGCGGGCGCCTCGGCGAGCTGGGGCAGACTCACGGGTCTCCGCAGGCCGGGGCCGGGCCGGTCCGCGTGGAGGTGCAGTCCGTGTCGGTGACGACCGTCGTGTCGAACGGGCACGGGGCGCGGAAAAAGACCGCCGCGGCCAGCACGCTGAGCGTCGCGATGCAGAACGCGCAGGCGGACGCCCCGGCGTGCGACTCGTGCGGCTCGATCACGGTGCGGAGCGGGACATGTTATAAGTGCTTGAACTGCGGCGCGTCGATGGGCTGCTCGTAAGGGGCCCGGGGCGTTGAAGGCCGAGGGGAGTGGGAGAGACAGCGAAAGCAGCGCGAGGGCCGGGAGAGTTGTCGGCGAAGGGAAGGAACCCCGCCGCGGACGCGGAGCGATGGAACGCTCCGCCGCCGAGACGGCAACCAAGGTCGACGGACAACGCTCGCAAGAGTCATGGAGGAGTTCGGCAACCAGCCGGCTCCCCGGCCCCGCGCGGCTCGCTC
>JAEYNG010000003.1 GCA_023412695.1 Planctomycetota bacterium
TCTGGCTCGGCATTTCAACCTGGGTTGGCATTACCCTGGTTCTGGCACTGGTCGTCCTTGTCGGGTGCAAGTCCCGAGTTCAGGGGGCCGGCCAGGAACGTGAAATCGCCGCTTCCTACCAGTTCCGGTCCCTCAGCGCAGATATCGACGACGGCCTGACTGTCCGTGCAGCGGCGGCCGCCGCCGAGAGCGCCCTCCGCGCCCGCGGCTACGTCATTACCAGTTCCGAAACAACCTCCGACAGGGCCCGCATCGAGGCCAAGGCGTCCGGCGACGGAGCGTTCGACAAGATGGTTTTCGACGCCCGCGGCACCGCCACCGGCACCCGGATCAGCCTCACCGCCGAACCCTTCGGCGACGAAACCCGCTCCCGGACCGTGCTCGACGCGATGCTGGCGCGGCTCGGCCGCTGAACTCAGCGCTGCTCGATCGGCACGTACGGCACGGCGTGCGGCCCGACATACGCGGCGGTCGGCCGGAACAGGCGGTTGTCCGCGAGCTGCTCCAGCACGTGGCCCGACCACCCGCTGATACGGCTCATCGCGAACATCGGCGTGAACAGGTCGAGCTTCAGGCCGATGCTGTGGTACGTCGTCGCCGAGTAGAAATCGACATTGGGGTACACGCCCTTGGCGCCCACTTCGCGGGCCATGATCGCTTCGATCGCGCTGGACATCTCGTACAGCTTCATGTTGCCGGTATCCGCCGCGATCTGCTTGCTGAACGTCTTGAGAAACGTCGCGCGCGGATCGATCGTCTTGTACACGCGGTGGCCGAAGCCCATGATGCGGGCACCCTCGTGCCGGCGCGCGAGGCGGTCCATAATGAACGGCTCGATCACCTCGCTCGACGGCTTGCCCTGCTTCTTCGCCTCCTGCTCGATCTCGTCGAGCATGATCATGACTTCCTCGTTCGCGCCGCCGTGGAGCGGGCCGCGGAGCGAACCGATCGCGCCGGTCAGCGCGGAGTACACGTCCGACAGCGTGCTGATGATTACCCGCGCTGTGAAGGTCGAGTTGTTCAGGCCGTGATCGGCGTGCAGGATCATGCACACGTCAAACGCTCGCGACATCGCCGGCGTCGGCTCCTTGCCGTTGAGCATGTACAGGAAGTTCTGCGCAAAGGAGAGGTCCTTCCGCGGCGGGACGAACTTCTCGCCGCGACGGTGCCGGTCGAACGCCGCGATGATCGCCGGCGTCTGCGCCAGCACCGCGAGAGCCTTCCTCCGCGCGGACACCAGGTCGTTCGCATCGGGATCAGGGTCGGTCATCGCCAGCGCGCTGACCATCGTCCGCAGCACGTGCATCGGCGCCGCGTCCTTCGGGCACGACTGGATCCGCTCCAGCATCCCTGGGGGCAGGTCGTACAGAGCACGGAGATCCTTGGTGAACGCCTCCAGCTCCGCCCGCGACGGCAGACTCAGGTTCCACAGGAGGTACACCGTCTCTTCGAACGTCGAGTTCCGCTCCAAGGCATCGATCTCGATGCCCACATACTCGAGGATGCCCTTCTCCCCGTTGATGAACGACATGCGGGTTTCGGCGGCGGTAACCCACTCGAGGCCCTTGGAGAAGGGCTTCCCGGCGGGCGTCTGGGCGTTGGCGACGGCGCTGCTCATACTCTGCATTCCTTCCGTTTGTGCCCACTATAGCCCGCCCCCGGTGTTTTCGTGGCCACCGGGCGACGCCCTCGCACCAACCCACGGGTTAGCATGAGCATCCCATGCTGTTCCCGCTCGGAACCGATCGCCCCCTCCGCCGGCCGCCGCTGATCACCCCTCTCCTGATCGGCGCCACCGTTGCGTGCTACCTCCTCCAACTCGTGCTGTCGCGGAGCAACCCCGAGCAGTACGAAGAGCTCCTCCGCTCCCTCGCTGTGTGGCGCAACCACTTCAAGCCATGGACGCTGGTGACCAGCGCGTTCCTGCACTCCGACGCCTCCCCGTGGCACATCATCGGAAACATGCTCTTCCTCTGGGTCTTCGGCCCGAATATCGAGGACCGCTTCGGCCGGATCGGGTTCTCCCTGTTTTATCTCTTCGGGGCGATCGCCTCCGCCGCGGCCCACATCCTCGTCTCCGCGAATCCCGCTATTGGCGCATCCGGCGCGGTCTCCGCGTGCACGGGGGCCTACCTCGTGCTCTTCCCCCGCACGCAGATCAAATGCTTCAGCCTGCTCGGCTACATCGGGATCTTCCGTGTCTCGGCGTGGTGGTTCATCATCCTCGCGATCGCGTGGGACATCCTCCTGCAGGCGAGCGGCGCGCGCACGGGCATCGCGCACGCCGCACACCTCGGCGGTGCGGCCTTCGGTATCGCCGTCGCGATGTCTCTGCTCTGGCTCCGCCTCCTCCCGCGCGAGCCCTTCGACCTCTTCACCATGGGCCGCCAGGCCGTTCGCCGGCGGCAGTTCAAGGAAGCAGGCTACCAGGCCGCGGAAGCCAACCGGCAGCGATGGGCCCGCGCAAAGGGCGCTGATGGCGCTGACGAGTGTGACGCACTCTCCGCCGCTCGCGCCGACGTCACCCGCCATCTGAACGCCGGCGACGCCAATGCGGCAGCCGCGGCTTACCGCGCGCTCGCTGACAAGTTCGGCGATAAGCCGGGCGCGACAACACTCGCGAGGCGATACCAATACGAACTCGCCAATTACCTGCACGGCCAACGCCGATTCGAGGACGCTGCATACGCCTACGAGCGGTTCCTCGAAGGCTACCCCAAGGACCCCGAGGCTCCGCAGATCCGCCTGCTCCTCGGCCTTATCTACGCGCGCGAACTCAACGACCCCGTCCGCGCCAAGGCGTTGATCAACGAAGCGATCCCGCGGCTCGAAGACGAATCCCTCGAACTCGCCCGGCGCGAACTCGCCAACCTCGGCTGAGCCCCCCTCCATACCGTTCCACATGCCACGAACACGAATCAAGATCTGCGGGATCCGCGACGAGGAGTCCGCCTTCGCCGCGGCCGACGCCGGCGCGGATGCTGTCGGCTTCGTTTTCTATCGTCAGAGCCCGCGCTTCATCGAGCCTGACGACGCCTGGCAGATTGTCGGGATGCTGCCTCCGTTTGTCTCGAGCGTCGGCCTCTTCGTCAACGCCGACCTCGACCGATTCATGCTCACCGAGGAGCAGTGCCCGACCGATCAGTCGCAGCTGCACGGTCAGGAGTCAGAAGACCTGGTGCGGCAATGCGGGCCGAACGTCATCAAGGCCATCCGCTACGACCCCGCAACCATCGCCGCGGAGCTCGCGCGCTGGGACCGTATCGACGAGGTTGATGCGATCCTCGTTGATGGCTCTGCTGGTGGACAGGGCACGAGCTTCGACTGGTCCGGCCTCGTCGCGGCCAAAGAAAACCTCGCCAAGCCGCTCATCCTCGCCGGCGGCCTTACACCCGAGAACGTCGGCGAGGCGATCCGCATCGTGCGCCCGTTCGCGGTCGATGTCTCCAGCGGAGTCGAGAGCACGCCGAGGGAGAAAGACCCCGATCTCATCGAGGCGTTCTGCCGCGCGGTCCGCCGCGCGGATGCAGAGCTCGATCCCTGACACATTTATTGAGCAACTCGTGCCGCCGCGTCATCGACAGTCATCGCCGCGATGTCGATGACTTCGTCCGCGAGCGACATGTAAAGCGGGTCCCGCGCGGCGAAGATTTCGTCGATCTCCTCAAGCG
>JAEYNG010000396.1 GCA_023412695.1 Planctomycetota bacterium
GTCATAGGCCGCCAGCCCAATGAGCGGGATCGTAAGAACGTTCCCCTCGGCGACGACCGCCGGCGTCGAGCCGTTGAACGCCGCGTTGGCGGGCAGCGTGACGGTGACCGTCGGCGCGAGCGCGTACGACGGACCGTAGTTGCGAACCACCACATCAAACGTCAATGCCTGCTGCGCAAACTGGACGCAATCCCCCGGGCCGATGATCTCGATCCCGAGGTTCGCGCCCGGCGACTGCGAGTAGAACTCCGGCGCCCACGCCGCGCCGGATTCGCCGTGATCCGCCGCTAACTGTTGCCGCAGCGGCGTGAGGTACGCCGGCGTCGAGGTGTTGTAGCGGTACAGCCACTCCGCCTGGTCCGCAACGCCGTAGATGTGCCCCTCACCGGCGGCGCACGCGTCAAGGTCGGTCTCGGGCGTACCCGGCGAGCGCTCGGGGTACGCCGTCACGAACACCAGGTCAGTTGAATATGGATGGATCCGGTAGAACCCGCGCCCCGAAAGCCCGCCCGCCGTCGACGCCGAGTTGTTCGCGGCGACGAGCCGGTTGCTCGACACCTCATAGTCGATCCCGCCGAAGTCCGCGCCCGCGGGGAGCGTCCGCAACACCTTGGCCGCGGCCGTGTGGATGTCGATCTCATAGATGGTGTTGGTGGTCGTGCCCAGCAACCGGCGGCGGTTGGAGTGCCAAGCGAGCCCGTCGACCGAACCGTTTGCGCCGGTGATCGACCCAATGACGATCGGCGTGAGCGTGTTCCACGGGATCAACGTCAGCGTCGTGCCGTCCGAGACAAAGAACCGCCGGTTCTCGTTGTCCGCCGCCAGCCCGGAAACCCTTCCGCCGACAACCGCCTTGCCCGCGCCCGATTCAACATCGACCGCACGGATCTGGCCGGCATCGTCGAGCACGCCGGTGAACAGCCTGGCCCGCTGAAAGCTGAAGATCGGCGTTGTCGTCACTGTCGCGCTGTTGCCGGGGTTGGCGTCGGGGATGGCGGACTCAACCGACGCGGCGAGCGCGAGCGACGCGCCGGAGAACGGCGCCATCTCCAATATGACAACGTGCTCCTCGTCGGCCGCGAGATCCGGGAGGGGCACCTCGAGGATGTTCTCGATGGGCAACGTACCTTCGGGCCATGCCAGGAGCGCGCCATTCGCCGGGAGCGTAAGCCGCAACACGATGCCTGTGGCCGCGTCCGGTCCGTTGTTCCGCACGCGCGCCTCGACCGTGTGCGCCTCGTGCATGACGAGCTGGTCGTACGGCGCAACGATCTGCACCGAGAGGTCCGCGCCCGGGCAGTGCGGCCGCGACACCGCGGAGTTACGTGGGGCCGCATCGCCGACAGCGAAGTCCTGCGTGTTGTTGCCGGAATCGGCGCAGCCGTCATCCGCGCGCAGGATCGCGGCCGTGTTCGACGGGGCGGGCGCGGGCCCGGTGCCCTCGAAGCAGCTCGCGCTTGCACCAAAGCCGACGAGGTCGATGATGGTCGATTCCGCCGGGCACGCGCCCGACAGCGGCGAGGCGGAGCTCACAAGGGCCAGCTTGCCGGAGGTCGAGGCCATGGCGATCGCCGGGTTCGCCACGTGGTCCGGCGTCGGCAGCGGCAGACCCACCGTGCCGACGTTGGACATCTGCACGAGGAAGTACCCACCGGGCTGGATCGTCGCCGCCGGGAGTGTCGCCACCTGCCAGGAGCTCCCGCCCGCGGTCGCATACTGCAGGGACCACCCGGCGAGGCTCGCCACGCCCACACCAGCGTTGAAGAGCTCGACGAAGTCACGCGCATAGGGAGCGCCCGGGTTGCCCCCGCCGCCAAAGACCTGCGAGATCTTGACAGCCTGGCCCGCCGCGGCCCCGGTGAACAAAAGGCCCACAAACGCCGCCATCAGCCGATGCGTGTACATGCCCTGCCTCGCCAAGAGCGGCGCGGCCTGATCGCCCCAGCAAAAACGCCGCGCCGGCATGACTATCGAGTCATACCGGGCGGCGTCTGCTGTTTTTGCGCGTCACCCTCTTGCGAGGCTTAGCACCCTGCGAACCAGACGCTGAGGAACGCGAAGATGTCCGGCACGGCGATGCCCTCGACACCGTCAAACTCCGCGCTCCGATCTTGGCTGAACCATGCGGAGAGGAACGCGAAGATGTCGGGCACATCGACGCCGTTCATGCCGTCGAAGTCGGCCGGGCACGGCTCGGGCTCGGTGCAGATGACCTTGCGCACTGTCAAGTCATCGACCGCCGCCTCCACGACCGAGCCGGAGCCAAGATCGGACGCGATGAACCGCAGCCGGACATTCGACGTGAGCGGAACGAAGTCGGCGACGACGAACTCGTGGAAGTTCCATCCGCCGCTGGTCTCCGGCCCGGCAGGGCCGACCGTCTCTACCGTGGTCCAGCTCGTGCCATTACTCGAGACCTGCACCACGAACACGTCCGCGTTCGGGGCTGCGCCCGCGGTGTTCGAGTACCACCGCCAGTAGCTGATCGTGGTCGCGGGGCCCGCGTCCGACAGGTCGTACGCGGGCGATGTCAGCGTCGTCGTGCCGTTGTCGATGTCAAACGAGCCCACGCCGGTCCCCGCCTGGATTCCCGTGACCCAGCAGTTCACGCCCGGGGCCGGCGTGTGGTCATCGCCCGGCTGGGCCGCGGTCCCTTGCGGGTCGCCGTGCTGCCACACGCCGCTCGTCGCATTGTCGCCCGGTGCGCCCACCGTCCAACCCATGCTCGTCTCCATCGGATCAAACGTCTCTTCGATCGAGCCGACGATCGAGGTGTACGGCGCGGCCTCGCCGAGCGCCGGCAGCGTCACGGTGCCCAGAAGCTGGCCGCTCGCCCGGAAGTAGTACTCGAGCGAGTCGTCGCAGCCGAGCGGTGGCAGATTCGCCTCATAAACACCGCCGCCCGTCTCGGTCATGACGACCGACGTAAAGGCTCCGCCATCCGCGCGATAGAGCAGCTGCATCGAGCCCGGGACGAGCGTGTCGCCCTCGAGCGTCAACTGGACCACGGTTGGCGTTGCCACGCCCGGCTGAACCGCTGCGGGGGCCAGGGCGACCGGCACAAGCTCGATGCGGATGCCCGCCTCGAGATCAAACGACGGGTTCGACGCCACGATCGAATAGGGCTGGGGACCGATCGGCACGGCCGTCGCGGGGGGCACCGTGGGGCCCACGCCCGCCGCCCGGGCCGGCACA
>JAEYNG010000035.1 GCA_023412695.1 Planctomycetota bacterium
GTCCAAGCCCTCCTCGACGCCCGTTCCTTCGCCCCCTTGGCGACCACCCTCCCCAGGGCGATTCTTGAATCCCCTGACCCTGCCCTCGCCGCGCGCATCCTCCTCGCCCTCCTCGACGCCTACCCCGAGCACCGCGACCCCGCAGTCGCCGAAACCTTCGTCCGCTTCCGTGCCTCGCCGGCCTGGCTCGCCGTTAACCCTAACCCGCTCGACGCCGTCCTTACTGACGCCGGCCACCCCGTCCACATGGTCATCCGCGGCCTCATCCGCCGCGGGCCCATCGCCGACGACCCCGTCCTGCTCCTCCGCATCGCCAAAGTTCCCGCGTGGCACGCCGCCTGCCGCGAGCGACTCGCCCAGCGCCTCACCCGCGCCGAGCAGGAAGCGCTCCGCCGCCACGCCCACCTGTGCTTGCACCCCCGCCGCGAGTCGATCCCCCTCGACAAACCCGCGGTCGTCGAGCCCAAGCCGCCCGCCGCTGCACGCCCCGACCGCGACTTCCGCCGCGCGTTCCGACTCGGCCGCGACGGCGTCGTCCGCGAGTTGCGCACCGCGCTCGCATCCTCAAGCTCCGCCGCCCAGGCACGTGCCATCCAACTCACCCGCGCGGCCAACGTCGCTGCTGATTGCCACGCCGAGCTCGTCGCGCTCTCCGCCTCACCCAATGCCCGCCTCGCCGCCGCCGCGTGCACCGCCCTCCGCGGCGCGGCGTTCATCCGCGTGCGCGACCCGCTCACCATCGCAGTTCAGAGCCACGACGGCCGCGTCGCCGCCTCCGCGCTCGAGTCCCTCGCCGTCTCCGCACGCCGTGCCGGGCAGTTCCATCTCATCCGCCCAACGCTCGACGAAGCGCTCGCCAGCGCGCACCACCGCCTCCGCGCCGCGGCCGCGCGAGAACTCATCCGCACCAACGACCCCGCGGGCCTTGACGCCCTCGCCACGATGCTCGCCGACCCCCGCCCGCCCCACCGGCTTGCCGCGCTCTGGCTCGCCGAGCGTCTCCGCGCCGGCGGATGCGACATCACCCCCGCATTCCCCATGCTCGAAGCCATCGCCGCCGATGACCGCTCGTCCCTCCTCCGCCGCCGCGCATCAAGCATCCTCCGCGCAGCCGGCATCCCATCGCGCCCGGCACGCGCGACAGCGATCGCTCAGCGCGGCTGAGACATCGCCGCCGCGCCGCACAGCTTGTACAGCATCCGCGCGCCGACATTCGCGTCCCACTCCGGCTCCCTCGGGTCCGTCTCCGGGCACACCTCGTTGAGGTCGAACCCGACGATCGTCCGCCCCGCCCGCGCCAGCAGCTCCAAAATCACGCACGCCCGGTTGAACGACAGCCCGCCGGGCACCGGCGTCCCCGTGTGCGGGCACAGGGTCGGGTCGAGCGCATCGATGTCAAAGCTCAGCCACACGTGCCTCGGCAGCGGCTTGATCGCCTCACGCGCCAGCGTCTCGAACCTTTCCCCCGCATCCAGCCGCCGCGACCAGTCAAAGTCAAAGTGCGTCCGAACGCGTCCCTTCGACGCCCTCATCGCCGCCAGCTCCCCGGCGCCATAATCGCGGATCCCGATCTGCACCAAGCGCGACACGCCCGGCAGCAGCCACAGCACGTTGTGCATGATCGACGCGTGCGACCACGCGAAACCCTCGAACGCCTCGCGCAGGTCCATGTGCGCATCGAGCTGCAAAATCCCCAGCCCCTTGTTCCCCTTCATCCGCGACACGTGATCCGCCGCCGCCCAGATCGCGCCGAACGGCGTCGAATGGTCCCCGCCCACCAGCCCCGGGATCTTCCCCTCGTCAAACGCCGCCGCGGCCCGGTCGTACGTGTACTCCGCGACCTCGAACCCCGCGTCGTTCACCGCGGCTACGGCCTTCTGGTCCCTCGCGCCCGCGCCACCGCGCGCGATGATCGGCGCCGCCAGCCTCCGCGCACGCTTCGACAACGCCGCGACCCGCGCCGGCACCGGCTCCATGAAGATCCCGCGCTCAAACGTCCGCCCGAACTGATGGTCGAACAGATCGACCTGCACCGACGCGTCGAAGATCGCTTTCGGTCCCGCGGCCGTGCCGTTCCCATACGACGTCGTCGCGTCGAACGGAACAGGGATGAGCACGATCCCCGCGTCCTTCCGCTTGTGCGGAAGACCGAAGATGCCGCTTCCAGGGATCGCCGCCGCGTCAGGATCGAAAGTCATAGGGGCGGAGTGTACCGCTCTTCATCGCGCCCGGCCGCCCGCTCTCGGCGAGCATCAACAGCTCAGCGCGACCGCTGCCCGCCGGTCTGCACAGTGTTCACAGCCGGTGCGCTCTCGCCGCGCCCCGTCGCCCACTCGATCATCTTCTTCGCGACGCCCGAGAGCGCTTCGTCCGCGGCCGCAAGCTCCGGCCGCCACGCCCGGTCCCACTCGAACACCACCGGCCCCGTAAAGCCCGTCTGCGCCAGCGTCGTCACGAACGACTGCACCGGCACCTCCCCCTCGCCGAGCTTCACCGGCACGCCGCCGCGAAGGTCCTTCACCCGCGCGACCCACAGCCGCGAGCCGAGCGTCGCGATCGCGCCCGCCGGTTCATCGCCCGCCGCGTGCCCCGTCGCGATGGAGTACGAAGCGCCCAGCAGCGGGTGCTTCACCCTCTCGATCAGCTCGCGCACCTCCCACGCCGACTCGAACGACCCGCCGTTCTCGACGACGATCTTCGTCCCCGTCTTGTCCGCGTGGTCGCACACCTTGCGCAGCCGCTCGGCGATCCGCGCCGTCGCCGCCGCCGGCTTCTCCCGCGACGCGATCTCGAACCCGAACACCCGCACGTACGGGCACTCGAGCGCGACCGCCAGGTCCACCGCCGACTTCGCCTCGCGAACGCTCCGCTCCGTGTCCGAGATCACGTGCCCGATCACCGGCGGAACAATCGTCGCGTCGAACCGGCACGACGTCGCCAGCGACAGGATCTCAACGCCGCGGCTCGCGAACATCGTCCGCGTCTTCTCCTCGCTCGTCATCGCGGGGTCGCACGCGAACTCGCGCGAGTCCGTCCCGAACGTCCGCAGCTCGACCGCTACGAACCCGTGCCGCTCGGCGAGCTGCACGACCTCCGACAGGGTGGCCTCGGGACACGCGACAGTGCTGAACGTGGGCTTGAGCATGGGGTGTTCGTTGCTCGCTCGGGTGCGTGGATTGATCCAGGCCGATAGTAGGTCCGAGTCCGCGCCGCTTGCACTC
>JAEYNG010000086.1 GCA_023412695.1 Planctomycetota bacterium
AGCTGGGACCGTGCGGTCACACGCGAGCTTGATGAGGAACTTCGGCAACTGGAGGCCGTGTCGAAACGGGAGCTCAAGCACGCGATGCGGCTCGTGCGCGACCGCTGGTGGAAGAAGAACGACCCGATCCGGCGCGACCTCGACAGCGGGCTCGGGACGGGTGTGAAGGCCGGCTGGCTCGTGCCGGAGCTCGGGGCGAATGCGGTTGCGCTCGAACTGCCGGACCTTAATAATGTGTGCGGACGCGATCTGCGGGGGATGTTGCGCATGCAGATCACGCCGTCGCGAGGCATGATGCGCAAGCTGTTCGGCGACCGAAGTCGCGAATCGCTTGACGGCGAGGCCGGGCTGCTCGAGGCCGTCGAGGCGGTGCGTGCGCAGATGCGTGAGAAGTGGGGCGACGGCTTCGATCGGCCAGATTGAACTGAAAAATGCCGCGACCGACGCGGCCGCGGCACTTCTCGAAAGCGGTTGTTTAACGAATCAGGCGTGCTGGCCGGAGTGGATGCCCTCGAGCACCTCCTCGGCGATCTTCTCGACGAACGCCGGGATGTCGTCGGGTTTGCGGCTGGTAACCAGCCCCTGATCGACAACGACTTCGTTGTCCTGCCAGCTTGCGCCGGCGTTCTCGAGGTCGGTGCGGACGGAGTGGTACGACGTGAGTGTGCGGCCGTTGACGACGTGGGCATCGATGAGCACCTGGGGCCCGTGGCAGATCGCCGCGACGGGCTTGCCCGCCTTGAAGAACGCCCGGACGAACTTGAGCGCTGCGCTGTCGGTGCGCAGCTTGTCGGGGTTCATCACGCCGCCGGGCAGGACGAGCGCGTCGTAGTCGTCGGGGTTGGCCTGGTCGACGTGCGCTGTGACGTCGACGCTCTGGCCCCAGTCGGTGTGGTCCCAGCCGCGGATACGGCCCTTGTCCATGGTCTCGGCGGGGGCGATGACATCGACCTTTGCGCCCATCTCCAGGAGCGCGCGCATGGGCTCGAGCAGTTCGGACTGCTCGAAGCCGTCGGTGGCGACGATGGCGATCGCCTTGCCGGAAAGATCGCGTGACTGGATCTCTTTGTTATGGACCGTGATGGTGTTCATGCTTCGCTCCTGTGCTGACGGTGAAGGTGATTTGGCATCCTTCCGCCGGGGCATGAAGGTGGCGTGAAACCACTCTGTATTCCGAAGTGATTTGGCGGCGGGGCTATCGATCGACAGCCCAGAAGACCACCTCGCCGGTCGTGGCGTTCACCGCGATGCCTTGGTGGATGCGGCCGCTGTGCCGGTGGTAGGTCACAAAGCCGGGCGGCAACGGCGTTGCGTAATCCTCATCATGTGCGGTGCGGAGCGCATCGGCAAAGGCGATCCACTCGCTGTCGGGGGCGACCGGTGTCGGCGAGAACATCACCGATACAGAAGCTGCTTCAGCCGTTGTCACAATCATCCGTAGCTCGACACGCACATCCGGCATCGGCATCATCCCGCCAATGACGCCGGGGGCGTATACCCGTACGCCTTTCGCGCTCGCTGGGATGACCCCCGGCATATGTGTGGTGTGGTTCGGAAGAGCCTCTCGAACTGCTGGATAGCCGGCTGCACCGAGGATGCCATGCGACCGGCGGTCACGATATACCGCGAAGCCGATCGCGATGGCGATCCAGCCGAGAAGAAACATAACCGCAACCAGTATGAGGCGAAGTGTGCTTACACGAGGCCGCATGACGAGTTGAGGTTGCTCATCGGTGCTCGCGGTCAATGGTGCTCCTCTAGGAGGATTGCAGCAGTTCCTTGTGCATTGTGCCACACACTTGCGGCATAGCAACGGCAGTCAGGAAACGCCTCGAGTGAGTGCCGCTCCGCGTCTGCCGGGGCGAGTCGGGGTTGAATCTCATCCTTCCATGCCGCGAAGCGAGCAGACCCCTCGATCCACACGAGCGGTGCGTTGATCGTCGCAATCACAAACGGTGTGTCGGTCGTCCGAAGGGACTCTCTGATTCTGTCCGCGCCAATCGAGCCCGTACGTACCGCCTCCAAGTCAGAAGTGTCACGCCAGAGGTGTTCCAGCGGCATGGATGTGACAAGTCGCTCCATTGGCGGAGAAAAGCATAACAACGCGCCCCCCGTGTATCCTCCCCGCCATGAAGCTCCCCACCCTCATGCTCCTCGGCGCGGGCGAACTCGGCAAGGAGGTCGCAATCTCCGCCAAGCGGCTTGGCTGCCGCGTCATCGCGGTTGACTCCTACCCCGGTGCGCCGGCGATGCAGGTCTCGGACGCGTTCGAGGTCGCAAATATGCTGGACGGTGATGCGCTCGAGCGGGTCATCCGGAAGCACCAGCCGGACCACGTCGTGCCGGAGGTTGAGGCGATACGCACGGAGCGACTGCTGAAGCTCGAGAAGGCCGGTTTCGACATCATCCCCTCGGCTCGTGCGGCGAACCTTACCATGAACCGCGACGCGATCCGGGATCTCGCGGCGACGAAGCTCAAGCTGCCGACCGCCAGGTTTGCCTATGCGGAGTCTGCCGATGAGCTCGAGCGTGTTGTGCTGAGCGGCACGCGCGGCCAGGCTGTCGGGCTGCCGTGCGTCATCAAACCGGTGATGTCCTCCAGCGGCAAGGGCCAATCCGTCGCCCGCACTCGCGCGGACCTTCGTGCATCATGGGAGTACGCCGTCGCCAACATGCGCGGCGATCGTCCCCGCGTCATCGCCGAGGAGTTCATCGACTTTGACTACGAGATCACCCTGCTCACCGTCCGCCAGCGGCCGGTGGTGTGCGGCAAACGGCTCTCGGACAAGACCCGCACGCTGTTTGTCCGGCCGATCGGCCATCGACAGGAGCGTGGCGACTACCAGGAATCGTGGATGCCCTGCCGCATGCGACCGGCGGCTCTGGCAAAGGCCAAGAGGATGGCGGCGGCGGTCGTCGGCGAGATTGCCGGGCGCGACGGTGCGGGCATCTTCGGCGTCGAGTTCTTCGTCGCGGGGGACCGGGTGATATTCAGCGAGCTCTCGCCGCGGCCGCACGACACGGGGATGGTCACGCTTATCTCGCAGGACATGTCGGAGTTTGATCTTCACGTCCGCGCGATCCTTGGACTGCCAATCCCGGCCATTCGGTATGCGCCCGGCGGCGCGGCGAGTGCGGTCATCCTCGCGGAACGTGAGTCGCGGAAGGAGCCGCGGTACGTCGGGCTGGACCGGGCGCTTGCCGGGAAGAGCGTGCAAGTGCGCATCTTCGGCAAGCCCAGCACTCGGAAGTATCGCCGGATGGGCGTTGCGCTCGCGGTCGGTGCGTCGGCTGCTGCGGCGAGGCGAGCAGCGATGGCCGCCGCGAAGGCCATGAAGGTGGTGGTCTGACATCGGTGTTCGTGGGAATCGCGGCTGTTGTCGCTCTACCCTCGACAGCCATGCCGCGACGGACGCCGAGCCTGATCTTCATCTTCGCCACGCTTTTGCTGGACGTGCTGGGGATCGGGCTGCTGATCCCGGTGATGCCGCGGTTGATCGCGACGGTGGGGGGGCTGCCGGAGTCGGGCGCGGAGCATGACGCGTCGATCCAGGTGACGCTGCTGGTGGTGACGTACGCGGCGATGCAGTTCGTGTTTGCGCCGGTGCTGGGATCACTGTCCGATCGTTTCGGGCGGCGGCCGGTGCTGCTCTTTGCGCTGCTCGGCTCGGCGCTCGACTATTTCGCGGCGTCGCAGGCGCCAGCTGTGACCGGCGCGTTCGGGGCGACGACGGGGATGGTGTTCCTGTTCGTCACGCGCGTTGTCAACGGATTGTCCGGCGCGACGGTGCCGGTGTGCGCGGCGTACATCGCCGACGTGACGCCGCCGGAGAGACGTGCCGCGGGGTTCGGGTTGATTGGGGCGGCGTTCGGGCTGGGGTTTGTCTTTGGTCCGCTGCTGGGCGGGGTGCTGGGCGACCACACGATCGAGCTGCCGCTCATCGGTCACGGCGATGTGCGGTACCCGTACATTGCGGCGGGGGCGTTGACGCTGGTGAACTTCTTCTATGGGCTTGTGGTGCTGCCGGAGTCGCTGCCTCGGGAGCATCGGCGTGCGTTCTCGTGGAAAAAGGCGAACCCGGTCGGCGCGTTGCACTGGCTGGCGGGGCACCGCGTGGTGAGGATGATCGCGCTGACACTGTTCATCTCGAACATCGCGCAGTTCGGGCTGCACACGGTCTGGGTGCTGTCGATGCAGAACCGCTTCGGGTGGACGCCGCTGTACAGCGGGCTGTCGCTGTTTGTCGTGGGGATTTCGGCGGCGATCGTGCAGGGTGGGTTGGCGCGGAAGATCATCCCGGCGATCGGCGAGCGCATCTGCCTGGTCGGCGGGATCGTGCTCGGCGTGTTCGCGTTTATGGGGTATGGGCTGGCGACGCACGGGTGGATGGTGTACGCGATCATCGCAGTGGCGTCGATCGGCGGCCTTGCCGCGCCCGCGGCGCAGGGCATGACGTCGAAGGCGGTGCCGGTGGATGAGCAGGGGCTGCTGCAGGGTGCGCTCGCGAGCCTCAACAATCTTGCGTACATCGTCGGGCCGATCATCGCCGGGACGGTGTTCAACCGGTTCACGGTCAAGGACGGGCCGACACCGTATCCGGGCGCGGGTGCGCCGTTTCTTGTCGGCGCGGCGTTGATCGCGGTTTCGCTGATCCCGGTGTTGCTGGTGTGGAAGCGGATGCCGTCGGGGGTGGAGGAGCGGCCGGTGGAGAATGGCGGGGAGGGACCGGCTTAGCGTGGTGAGCACGGATGTGCTGCACCGGCATCGCCGTTCGTTGCGATCGTGTGCAGCACATCCCACGTTCGATTGAACCAGCTGGCCAGTTCGTGCCATCCGTCTGGACCGTTTTCCCACCAACCAAATCGGCCAAAGTTCATGATCCCGTTCCAGTGAACCTCGTAACTGCAACCATCCAAACCGGCCATGTTCTCAATCACAGCGGCAGTGACGCGGATAGAGGCCAGCTCACGCAGCAGTCGATCAAAGACGTTTCGCGCGATCTCTGTGGTCGTTGATTGAACGGTCGGTTCGATCACTCGCGGCCACCGCAACCGCTCGACGGGCGCTGCGAGCTTTGCCATGTCCCTTTCCCGATCCCAACGCAGATAGAGCAATCGCATCGCCTCCGCTCGCCCGTCGGCGATGATGGAAAGGGAGGCGCAGTCTGCGAACGAGGGGAGTCGGATGAGCATCAAACCTGGATGGCTCTGCTTTGCACGAAGGAGCGCTCTTGCAGCGATCTCGAGTTCATATGCCTCCTGCCATTGCTCCTTGTCCATAGTCCGTCTCTCGAACAGGGAGTGTTCACCCAACTCTTGCCCCGCACTCCGGGCACTGGTCGCCCTTGATCATCGACAGGTCGTAGCCGCACGTCGTGCATGCAGGCGTTTCGACGCGGGTGTGGATGATCAGCCTGCAGCCCGAGCACACGCCCTCGCCGATCGGCAGCGTTTGCTCTTTGGTGCAGCGCGGGCACTTGAGCGTGATGGCGGTCAACGAGCCGCCGGGCGCGCCATCCGCGGTGCCGGAGATCACGGCCGCGCGGCGTGCGGCGCGACGGTTCAGCAGCGACAGCACCATGACCGCGAGCGTGCCGCTGACCGCGACGATCGATGCGCCGGCGGTGAACCGTTTGAAGCCGAACGGGTCCTGGTAGTCCCACTCCTGCACGTGCACGTCGAGGTTGATGAACAGGACGACCGCGCCCGCGGCGGCGATCGTGCCGTACACGACCAGTCTTTGCCCGTTGCTGACGCGGGTTCGAAGGATCACATTGGCGAAGGCCACCAGCGCCGCGACGGTCAGAACGCTCATGAGGTAGCGGGAATCGCTGCTCGGAGCGATCCAGATTCCGATCTGCGACATTACCAGCGCGACAGCGGCGAGTACGACGCCGGCCCATCGCCAGTGCCGCGAATCGGTGCCGCGGCCGACGAGCGCCAGCGTCGCGATCGCGCCGCACCAGCTGACGCTTGCGCCGGTCTCGCCGAATCGCCAGAGGTAGTCGGAAAAATCCGGCCGCCAGATCTCGGTCAGGAATAACACGCTCGCCGCGCCGGCGCACGCGAGGCCCACGAGTCCGGCGACGCGTCCTCCCTCGGTCGCTCGCAAACAGAGCAGGCCGACAACAGCGGGGGCCATGAAGATGAGCAGCACCAGCGACATCCCGAAGCGTTCTTCGAGCCGCCAGCCGCCCCAGCCGGCCCAGATCAGGCCTGTCGAGAGGAGAAACGCCGCGACGCAGGCGAACATGCCCGCGAGGCCCGCGGCACGGAACCTCTCGCGATCGACCAGCATCGAGAGGGGGATCATCAGCCCGACCGCGACCGCCGAGACGAAGCCCATCACCGTCACACGCCACATGATGTCGCGGTCACTCACAAGCACGGTGAGCACGCCGCTGGCCGCCGATGCCGCGAGGCACCACAGCAGCACGTGCAGCAGCCGCTTCCGGATCGTCACCGCGTTGTCAGGCATGGGCGCGCCCTTACGAAGTCAGCCCCCCGCGGCCTTGGCAGGATACCCCGTCGCGATGAGTTGCGCCAGCACCTTGTCGCGATGGTCGCCTTGAAGCTCGATCGTTCCCGCACTCTTATCGACCGTCCCGCCCGTGCCGAGTTGCGTACGGAACGCTTTGAGCAATGCGGGCAGATCGTCCGTCCGGTCCGATCGCGGCGTAAAGCCCGCGATCACGGTGACAATCTTGCCGTTGCGTTTCTCGCGGCGCACGCGGACCTGCTGGTCCTTCGGATTGAGTACCTTGCCGGTCTTTCGATCGCGCGGGCACGTGCACGCCGCGAGCGTCTGCGAGCATCGCTCGCACGTCACTGGCCGTTCAAGGGGCGAACCTGCAAAGAGTCCGGACATGGCAAGAGCGTAGTCGCCGCGAGGGGGCTTACTCGGCCGCGTATACCTCGACGATCAGCACATCGTCGTGCGTCGGCCCGCCGCGGAACCGCTGCACGGCGTTGAAGAGGGCATGAACCGGCGACATTTCTCTGGCCTCGGCCGCGGACCCGCCGCCCGCGTCGGCCTGTTCGGGTTGCTCGCCGCCCTGGGGCGCTTCGTTTGGCTCGGGAGAGGGTTCGCGGAGGGCCGCCTCGATCCGCTCCATCCCGAACTGCTCGCCCTCGGGGTTTCGTGCCTCGAGCACGCCGTCGGTGAACGCCAGAACGCGGTCGCCGCCGCCGACCTCGACCTGCTGGACCTCGGCTTTGAACGTGTCGCCCTCGAGCACGCCCAGCATCGGCGAGGTCGATCGCAGGCGGAGCATCTCGCCGTTCGCTCGGCACAGCACGGCATCCGGGTGGCCCGCGCCGCACCACTCGAGGAGGCGCCGGTCGCCGTCCATCCGCCCGCGTAGGACGATCGCCGTGGCATAGATCGCCTCGGGCATCAGCCCGGCGGCCATTGCCGCGTTCAGTTCTCGCAGCACGTGCGCCGGCGACGGGTCATCGCTCGACGAGAACGCCCGCGTGAGCTCGACGTACAGCCTGTTCACCGCCAGCGCCGCGGGGAAGCCGTGGCCGGTCACGTCGATCACCACCACGCTCCGCGGCACATCCTGCGGCTTCCGCGGCGAGGACAGCGGGTGGATGTAGAGAAAGTCCCCGCCGATGTCCTGCATCGGCTCGTAGCGGTACCGGATATGGACAGGCCCGCGCGTCACCGGTGGAGGGAAGAGGGCCTCGTGCACCCGCCGCGCTTCCAGCAACTCCTTCGATACCTGTTCATACCGCTGCGACATCGCCCGCGCGACGAACTTGTCCGCGAACGCCCGGTGCCGCCACAGGCTCCACAGCAACCCGGGCAGCCCGAGGATGGGCGCGACGATTGCGAGCCGGATCGCCGCGCCGGTGGAGAGGAACCGGTCGATCGCCAGCCCGATGCCGTAGATGAGCAGCATCGGCACATAGATCCGCACGCCGTCGCGCGGCGACAGCTCCACCAGCAGGCTCGCGATCAGGTGCAGCAGGAGGATGAAGAACAGCGTGACGCTCTGCTGCGCTACGGCCGCGGAGCCGTACTGCTCCGGCTGCGCGCCGGGCATCAGCCGGCCGTTGTCGATCCGGGGCATCGCGAGCGTCAGCACCAGCGTGGTCGTGATAATCAGGATGCTGTACGCGTTGATGATCTGCCGGCGTCCGCGCTCAGCGGGGAGGATGTACAGCGTCACGCCGACATACACGGCGACGAGCGTTGTCACCGACACGATCCGGAGGGCGATGTAGGCGATATGCTCGCGGGCGCTCGGCGGCGCGGCAAGGTCCAGCCCGATCCGTGTGAAGCTCAGCGCGAGCAGCCCGAGCACCACCGTGCAATACCAGAAGACCCGCTGGCGCAGCCGGTGGAGGTGCTCCGACTCGAACTGATGGACAAACTCCCGGGGGATGTCCGGCCGGTCGGGGATCACTTCTCGGATGTGCGCGGGGATCAAGTCCATACGTTTTGGCGGACATAGTACAAACTTCGGCTACGCCCGGAATGAAGGATCGCTTACACTCGCGGCCACTCCCGGCGTTTGCCGGAGCAGGAGCCGCTGAACATGCCCACGCCCGACGAGACGATCGCCGGCCTCCGAGCCGCCCTCGCAGCCTCCCCCGAGAACATCCCGCTCCGGCGGGTGCTCGCCGACACCCTCCTGGGCTTCGGCAGGCTCGATGAGGCCGAGCGCGAGCTGCGCGACGCTGTCGCCCGCTGGCCCCGCGAGGCAGGGCTGAAGACCACGCTCGCAAGGGTGTACTTCCAGAAGAACGAGATCAGCAAGGCCCTTGTCGTACTCGAGGATCTCGCCTCGGACAACCCCTCGCCGGCTGCCCGAATCCTTTACGCCCGCGTGCTGCTGCGATCGGGGGAACGCGACGCGCGCGAACGCGCGGCGTATCAGTATCGTCTGGCGGTCGAAGCCGACCCCTCCGTGTCCGACAGCACACTGGCCGACGAGGTCGGCGCATCCGGCGGCGGTGGGGGGGATGGCCCCGGTCGCATGCGTATCGACGCCCGCGGCGGCGAGCCCGAGCTTGACGCACCGGGAGCCCCCGCCGTCCTGCCGCTCGAACGCCCGAACGTCTCGTTCAAGGACGTCGGCGGCATGGAGGCGGTCAAGGAGGAGATCCGGCTTAAGATCATCTACCCGCTCCTCAAGCCCGAGCTTTACCGCTCCTATGGCAAGCCGATCGGCGGCGGCATCCTGATGTATGGCCCGCCGGGGTGCGGCAAGACGCACCTCGCCCGCGCCACCGCCGGCGAGGTCAACGCCCGATTCCTTTCCGTCGGCATCTCGGACGTCCTCACCATGTGGATGGGCGAGAGCGAGAAGAACCTGCGCAACCTGTTCGAGCAGGCGCGCGACAACAAGCCCTGTGTGCTTTTCTTCGACGAGGTCGATGCCCTCGGCGCAAGCCGCACCGACATGCGCCATAGCGCGGGGCGGCAGCTCGTCAACCAGTTTCTGTCGGAACTCGACGGCCTTGGCCCGGGCAACGAGGGCGTGCTCGTCCTCGCAGCGACCAACGCCCCGTGGCACATCGACCCGGCCTTCCGCCGCCCAGGGCGTTTCGACCGCATCCTCTTCGTGCCCCCGCCGGATCACACCGCGCGCGCCGAGATCGTCCGCTTGCTCATGACCGGAAAGCCTGCCGAGACGATCGATGCCGACGCCATCGCCAAGAAGACGCCGGACTTCAGCGGCGCGGACCTGAAAGCCATGGTGGACATCGCCATTGAGGCAAAGCTCCGCGAGGCCCTCGGCCGCGGCGGCGACGGCCAGGTGAAGGCGATCACCACGCGCGACCTGCTCGCGGCGGCGGCGGCCCTGCGCCCGACCACGAAGGAGTGGTTCTCTTCCGCGCGCAATCACGCGCTCTATGCGAACCAGAGCGGCCTGTACGACCCCATTCTCGCGCACCTGAAGCTCAAATGACCAGCGAGAGCCACGCATTCCGTGCCGCGACGATGTTCCTCGACCAGGGCCGGTACGACCTTGCCGAGAAGCAGCTGCGTCTCGCGCTCGCGGACGACCCCGGCAACGCCGCGGCCCACGCGTACCTCGCGCTCTGCCTCAGCGAGCGAGAAGCCCACACCGAAGCGACTGAGGAGGCACGCCAGGCGATCGGCCTGATGCCCGAGGACAGCTACATGCACTTCGCGCTCGCGTGCGTGCTCATGCGCCGGGGCATGACGCGCGAGGCGATCGAGGCGGCGTGGGAGGCCGTCGGGCTGGACCCTGAGGAGTCGCGCAACTGGGGTGTGCTGGCGCAGGCACTGGCGATCGAGAAGAAGTACAAGGAGGCCCTTTCCGCGGCCGACCGCGGGCTGGAGATCTCCCCCGACGATTCGACGTGCCTGAATGTCCGCGCCCAGGCGCTCGCGGGGATGGGCCGCTCGAAGGATGCGGCGCACACCATCGACGGTGCGCTGCAGAAGAACCCCGACAACCCGTTCACCCACGCCAACATGGGCTGGACGCTGCTCCAACGCGGCGGCAAGGCCAACGCGGCGCAGGCGCTCGAGCACTTCCGCGAGGCGCTGCGCCTCGACCCGACGCTCGACTTTGCGCGCGCAGGTCTCGTCGAGGCGATGAAGGCACGCTACCTCGTCTATCGCGTCATGCTGACGTACTTCCTCTTCATGGCGCGGATCCCCTCGCGCGTGCAGTGGATGATCATCCTTGGCGGTGTCGTCGGGCACAACATCCTGCGATCGATCGCGAGCAGCAACCCGGCGATCGCGCCGTACGTCCTCCCGATCACGTTCGCGTACCTCGGCTTTGTTGTGCTCACCTGGCTGACGGTCCCGCTGTTTAACCTGGTGCTGAGCCTCAACCGGTTCGGCCGCGCATCATTGCGGCGACATCAGCTCTGGTGGGCGTGGGGGCTGGGCGCGTGGATCGGTGTCTGCCTCGCCCTGCTGGCGGGGTGGCTCATCACCGATTCGCCGTACTTCGGGACCCCCGCGTTGTTCGCTGCGCTGTTGATCGTCCCGATCGCGATGGCGAGCCTCGCGACGGCCGGTCCGCCCCGCTGGATCATGATCACCTATCTCGTCGCGATGGCGGCGATGATGTTCCTCTCGATACCGATGGCGGTGGCGGGGTTGCCGGGCGTCGAGGTCTACATTTGGGGCTGCCTGCTCTCGCCGCTGGTGTCCAACATCGCCGCGTCGATGCGTCCGGCGGTGAAACACTAGCCCTGGGCCGGCCGCGTGCGCTCGTTCGCGACGCGTTCGAGGACCGTGATCACCGCCTCATACTCCGCCCGCGGGTTGTGCTGCGACAGGGCCGCCTCCTTGCGCGACTCCATGTACCCGGCGATGAACTCCTCGGCCATGTCCGGGCGTTCGCGACGCAGCTTCTCAAACTCTTCTTCCTCGAAGTCGTGCAGCACGACATTTCCAAACTCATCGAGTGACTGCGACCGCGTCGGCAGTTCCTCCGGCGTCCACGGCCCCATCTCGGCCAGTCGCAGCCTCGCCCATTCGAGCGCATCTCGCCCGGTCACGTCGCGGACCGTCGGGTCCGCCCCCGCCGCGAGCAGCTCCTGCACGATCCGCAGCGACGGCATCATCCCGCCGCACGACATGATGAGCGCGGTCCTGTGCATCTGCCTGCTGATGTGCCCCACGTCCGCGCCCATGCCGATCGCGTCGCGGGCGTACTCCTCCCCGCCGTACTTCGCCGCGTTGAACAGCCGCTTGGTCTGCAGCCTCCGCATTCACGCGTGCTTCATGGGTAGTCCTGCCGCGTCGGCCGGATCGCGATGTTGTTCAGGTGCACGTGCGCGGGCTGGCTCACCACAAACCCGATCGTCCGCGCGATGTCCTCGGGCTGCAGCACGGGCCCGATCCGCTCCATGAACGCGCCGAACGTCGCCGGGTCATAACCCGCGACCCCCTGGAACTCGCTCGCAACGATCGCCGGCTCGATCGTCGTCACACGCACGCCCTTGGGGCCGACCTCCCGGCGAAGCGCCTCTGCGAGCGCGTGCACCGCGAACTTCGTCGAGCCGTACATCGACGAGAATGGCGAGATGTTCCGTCCCACGCTCGAGCCGATGGCGATGATGTCGCGCGGCCGCCGGAGCCATGGACCCGCCTTCCCCGCCTCACCCTCCGGGTTCGTTTCGACAAGCTTCAGAAGCCGGTCCGCCGCCGTCCGCATCAGCCGCGCCGCCCCGATGTAGTTCGTCTGCATCACCTCCAGCCACTGCGACTCGTCAGAGGACGTGAGCGAGCCCGCCAGCCCGCGCCCCGCGTTCACGACCACAATGTCCGGGCCGACGCCGAACGCCTTCTCCGCCGTCGAGAACATCTGGTCGATGACGTCCTGCTGCGACGCATCCCCCGCGACGCACGCGACCGATGCGCCCTTCTGCTCCAGCCCGCGGGCGATCGCTTCGAGCTTCTCCCGGCGGCGTGCGTTGATAACCAGCCGGCATCCTTGCCCGGCAAGCTCCGCCGCGACCGCCGCGCCGATCCCCGCGCTCGCCCCGGTGATGACCGCTACCCGTTGCCCGTGTCCGTTCGCCATCGTGACCTCGCGCGGCCCGAGGCCGCATGCTCCGCCGTCAGTTCACCTTCGGCGGCCCGCCGTACCAAGCCTCGAAGCTCGCTCGCTCGAGCGGCTCGGTCTGCAGGCTCGCCGCGTTCACACGGAAGTACCGCTCGGGGAGCTGGCCCCGCGGGTCCTCCGACACACCATAGACCCACTTGTCCGCCGGCACGCCCTCGAGCTTTGCCGACCACATCCCCGCCCGGCCCTTGATGGTCGCGATCGGGTCTCCCTTCGGCTGCGTGTACAACCGGACGGTGTTTCCCTCCACGGTGAACCCGCTCACGATCGTGGAGACGCCGGCGGTTACGAAGCTCGACCGATACGCCGCGTTCAGCCCGTCGAAGCGGTAATCGAGCCGCTCCCCCGGCCGCGGCGACAGCCGCAGAGCCTCGAGATCGAGGTGGATCGACTCGAACGTGGCGAGGTCGGGCAATACCAGCCGCGTGCGATAGGTGCGCACGGTCATGTCGCCGGCCTTGCGCTCGCGCACAACCTCGGCGTCCACCGTCTTCACATACCGCTTCAGGACCGATTCGACCTTCGTCCACTCGCTCGGGGCGGGGGACACCTTCACGTTCTCGAACCGGTACTCCACGCTGACGTTCCGCATCGTCGGCTTGGTCGTGGTGCAGCCGGTCAGCGTCGCCAGTACCATGATCAGGGCGCACAGTCGCATCAGGCCTACAGGAAAGCACATCCGGCCGAAAAGAGCAAGTGCCGCCCTAACCTTCCTCCACATGCCACACCTCGGGTCCCACCTCTCCATCGCCGGCGGCCTGTGCAACGCGCTCGATGAGGCCCGCAAGCTCAAGCTCGACAGTGTCCAGATCTTCACCAAGAACCAGCAGCAGTGGAGGGTCCGGCCGCTCGCCGACGACGAGGTTCGCGCCTGGCGCGCCCGCGTCGCCGAGATCGGTTTCGGCAACGGCCGCACCGTCTCTCATGCGTCGTACCTCATCAACCTCGCCTCCTCCGACGACGAGCTCTGGCGCAAGTCGATCGACCTCATGACCGTCGAGATCGAGC
>JAEYNG010000128.1 GCA_023412695.1 Planctomycetota bacterium
CCGCCGGGCGGGGCCGCCGGGCGGGGGGGCCGGGCGCGTAGAGGTGGATCTCGCCGGTGCGGGCGACGTCGGCCATGGGGAAGTAGCCGGAGGCGTAGGCGGAGATCAGGAGCTCGGGCGACAACTGCTGCGCCATGGGCGATTACAGTACCGCGGTTCGATGCCCGGGAGCCGAGCATGCCGCTGCCGTCGTACGCGTTTGTGTCGGTGTTCGCGTGGCCCGCAGACTGGAAGCGGGAGCAGATGGTCGATGCGCTGGCGCGGTGCGTGGGGATCGACCCGGCGGACGGGGCGATGATCGCGGCGCGGCCTGCGCCGCTGGCGGTGTGCAGGATGGAGGAGCGTGCGGCGGGCGCGGCGGTTCGGTCGCTGCGGGACGTGTCGGTGCGGGCGTTTGCGCCGACGCAGCGGCAGATCATCGGGATGGACAAGCCGGTGCTGGCGAAGCGGCTGATTGCTCCGCGGGCGGGGATGACGGCGTTTGGGGTCGAGCCGTGGCGCGGGGAGACGGTGGCGGTCGAGCCCGGGGAGGTGACGCTGATCGTCCGCGCGGCGGCGGCGTCTACGCGCTCGACGGCGGCGGATCCGGTGACGGAGGTTCGCTTTGACGCGGTGACGGGGGCGATGCACCTCGAGCGGATCGAGGGGCCGGCGAAGCGGAAGGCGCTTGCGCAGGTGATCGAGCTGCACACGCTGCAAGGCGCACGGGTGCGGATCGATTCGAACAAGTTCAGTTTCGACGTGCTGGGGCACGCGCGGGAGCTGGCGGACTCGGTGAACGCGGAGCTGCTGGCGGGGAAGCTGACTGCGGCGATGCCGCGGGCGACGGTGGACCTTGGGTTCGAGACATTCAGGGCCCCGCCGGGGGCGGTGCGTGCGCTGGACCCGGGTGCACCGTTGGCGCGGTCGCGGATGCCGGAGTTTGAGTTTTATTCGGCGTGGCGAGGGATTCTGCACCGGCTGGTGTTGGGGACATGAAATCCGTGGGGCATAATTCCCAAGAGCTTTGAAGGCCCGGGAGGCTGAACATGACCGCGAACGACTTGATGGACCGTGTGCTGCGCGACGACGTGATGATCCCCGTGCTGATCTGCGTCACGGTGATCACGGTGGCGCTGTTCAAGACGGTGTCGTCGGTCGTGTCGTCGGTTGCACGCGAGCGCACGCGGCGGGAGATCGCGGCGTATATCGCCGAGGGGTCGATGACGCCGGAGCACGGCGAGCGGCTGATGAAGGCGGGGCCGAAGGAGTCGTGCTGAGCGACGAGCCGGCGGTACGCTGAACTTCGGGAGGCCCAACCATGTGCCCGATCACGCTTGCATCTGATCTGAAGGATGCCGTGCCGCTGGTGGCCATGGCGGTCGGCGGCGCCATCGCGATCGTGTGGCTCATCATGGCGACGATCGATTCGACTGTGAAGGCCAAGGCCCGGGAAGCGACGCGGCGCGAGCTCGCGGCGTATGTCGCGGAGGGGTCGATGAGCGCGGCGGACGCGGCGGCGATCATGAACGCGGGGAAGCAGCCGCGGACGGCGACGCCGGCTGAGTGCGGCGAGGCTCAGCGGGCCTGAGCCTCCGGCGGGCGGTTGATCAACAGCAATACGCGGAGGAACTCGGCGACGGACCAGGCCTGGGCCGGGCATCCGCCGGCGCGCTGCGGCTCGTGCGCATCGCCGGAGCCGTCGTAGATCTCTGCGATGTGTCCGGCGCAGGCGCCGGGCCGCGGTGCGCACGCGCCGGGCGTGAGCTGCTTCAGGAGCGGGTCGAGGAGCGTGCGGGCGTCTGCGCGGGCCTGCGCGGAGAAGTCGCCGCTGCGCAGGACGGCCTCGGCGACGGGGCCGAGGAGCCAGGGCCACGCGGTGCCCTGGTGGTATGCGCCGTCGCGCTCGAAGAGCGTGCCGCGATAGCGGGGCTTGTAGCGAGGGTCGGCGGGGTCGAGCGTGCGGATGCCCAAGGGGGTGACGAGGCGTGCGCGGACGCATTCGACAACGGCACGCTGCTGTGCTGTGCTGAGCGGTGAGCAGGGCAGGCTGACGGCAAAGACCTGATTGGGGCGGATCGATTCATCGGCCGTCCAACCGGTGTCGCCGGGGGTGAGGCAGTCGAAAAGACAGTTGCGGCGCGGGTTCCAGAACTTGGCGGCGAAGCCGCGGCCGACGGATGCGGCGAGATCGCCGAGGTCGGCGGCGAGTGTGCCGCGACGACCGGCAAGGGCGGATGCGAGGGTGCGCAGGGCGCAGTGCCAGAGGGCGTTGATCTCGACGGGCTTGCCGTGGCGCGGGGTGAAGGTGACGCCGTCGCGGCGTGCGTCCATCCAGGTGAGCTGTGTTGCGCTGGTACCGGCGGAGATGAGCATGTCCACCGGGTCCATCGCGATGTTGAAATCGGTGCCCCGGCGGTAGCTCTCGACGACGTCGAGGCAGGCGTCGAGGAAATGGGCGTCGAAGGCGCGGGTGTCGCCGCCGGCTTCGAGCCATCGGCACGCGGCGAGGATGAACCAAAGAGAGGCGTCGACGGTGTTGTATTCGGCCTCGCCGGTCTGGTCGTTGAAGACGTTGGGGATGATGCCGTTGCGGCGGGCGGATGCGAAGCTTTGGAGCTCGCGCGCGGCATCGTCGATGCGGCCGGTGGCGATGAGGAGGCCGGGAAGGGAGATGAACGTGTCGCGTCCCCAGTCGGAGAACCACGGGTAGCCGGCGATGGTGGAAACACCCGTGAGCGCACCGGCGGCGTCGCGGCGCGCGACGATGAAGTCGTCGGCTGCGCGGGCAAGGATCGCGGCGGGCTCGCGGTCGGCGGGGGGAAGGCGAGAGAGCTCGAGGCGGGCGGTGTGGCCGAGTCGGCGGGCCTGGCGCGCGGCGAGCTCGTCGTCGATGCTGGCCTCGGGGCGGGCGGCGCGATTGCCCATCCATGCGACGAGGTCGATGGTGAGTTCGTTCCGGTCGCGCGGGAGCTTGGCCTCGAAGACACCGGGGCAGAAGAGGTCTTCGGTGGAAGACTGGCCGCGGGCGGCGTCTTCGCGGTAGAAGAAGTTGTGCCACCACTGGTGGTCCGGGCGGAAGGCGGCGTGGTCGCCGCGGGATTCGATCCAGAACGCGTGGCCGTCGCGTTCGAGCTCGACGCCGCTGCCGGTGAGGGCCGTGCGGATGTTGTCGGCGTGTGCGCGATGGATGAGTTCGTGAAAGTCTCGGAGCGAAACGAGCGGGCGCGCGGAGAAGGTAACGGCCTCGCCGGGGCGTGTCCGCGCGAGGCGGTAACGGATGCCGAGGGCGTTGACGCCGGCGTAGAGCACGCACTCACGCGTGAGGGCGAAACCCTCGGCTGCGTACTGCCATTTGACGGAATCACCGGCCTCGAAGCCTTGCAGGTGGCCAAGGCCGTCGGGGTGGGTGACGGGCTGGGGGCCGGTGAACTCGAAGGATGTGAACTGCGGGCCGTCCTCGATGCGCTCGACGAGCGCGTTGAGCGCGGCGATGCGGCCGACGGGCGGGCGGGTCGCGCCGATGAGCAGGGCGTGGTAGCGGCGGGTGGGGATGCCAGAGGCGGTGCCCATGGCGAAGCCGCCGAGGCCGTTGGTCAGGAGCCACTCCTGGGCGCGGAGGGCGTCGGGCGTGGGCGCGGGGGCGAATGTCCAGCGCGGGGCCGCGGCGGGGGGAACACTGATGGATGGGACGGGCTTTGGCATGCGGTGAGGTTCTTCGCTGCGGCGCGGGCGTGGGGATGGAAGCCGCCGGCGGGGTGGCAAGCAAGAAGAAATACGCTGGAAGTGCGTCGGAACACGCGTCTGCGCGACGCGATGATTGACCGCCAAGTTTTGCCGGCCATAAATGTGCATGGCGACCAACAACGGCTCTCGTGCTCGGCGGAACGGCACCCCCAAAGCTCGGCAAACTGCTTCCCTGCGCCGGTCATCGGCGAAGGATCTGGACTTCGCTGCGGCAAAGATCGTCGGCGACGGCATCACGTTCGACGACGTGCTTTTGCTGCCTCAGTACAGCGATGTGATGCCCGCGATGGCGGACACGTCCACGCAACTGACGGCGACGATCCGGCTGAATATTCCGCTGGTCTCTGCCCCGATGGATACGGTGACGGAGTCCGCGCTGGCGATCGCGCTGGCGCAGGAGGGCGGGGTCGGGG
>JAEYNG010000152.1 GCA_023412695.1 Planctomycetota bacterium
ATGTATGACTGAGCACCAAGACCGCATGACATCCGGCCGTCTTTGAGCGCATGGGGCGATGGGGAGTTGATTCCGTTGGGAGAACCCGCGGAGGGACATGCCCAAGCTCGAAAGATGGGCCGGCATGATGGCGTTATAGTGCTGGGCCGCCGCAAATGCCCGGGTCGGCGGTCTCGCCAATGCTCCGAGATTCGGAGTTTGAACGGAATGTTTGCCTCTTGCCACCCGTCCGGCCGACGCTATCATCCCCTCCCCCAGAGGCCAGCTTCTTCCCGTCGGGGGCGGGAACTCCCGTCTGTTCCGTCCTTATACGCTGGCCGGAGATCGACCAATGCCGTACGTCTGCCATTTCACCGGCCGCAAGTCCTCCTTCGGTAAGCAGCGCACCTGGCGCGGCCAGGCCGTCAAGCGCGGCGGCTTCGGCCTCAAGCCCACCGGCATCACCCGCCGCAAGTTCCGCCCCAACCTCAAGAAGGTCACGGCCCTCATCGACGGAACGCCCCAGCGCGTCCTCGTCTCCACCCGCGCCATCCGCGAGGGCCTCGTCGTCAAGCCGCTCAAGCGCAAGTACGGCTACACCCGCCAGCAGAAGCAGGCCGCCGGCAACTAAGCCGCGCACTCGCGCAACCCGCTGTTCTTCCCCGACCCCGCCCCGTGCGGGGTCGCTTCATTTTTGGATTTCCGTCCCGTCTCGGCTGTCGCGGCGAGCCCTTCGATGCGGTGCTCTTGCTGAATTGCTGCTGCGAAGGTTCGCCGCTCTCGGCTCTCCGGCCGATACCATCTCCGGTGAAGTGCGACCGCTGCGATAACGAGGCCACCGTCCACGAGGTCATGATCTCCGGCGGCAAGTCTGCCGAACGCCACCTCTGCGAGCGCTGCGCCGCCGCCGCGGGCGTCCAGATCCAGCAGCCCCAGCCCGCCGTCACCCAGATTCTGTCCCAACTCATCAAGGGCGTCACCGGCCCGCCGAACCCACCGCCCGCGACGCCCACCCCCGGCAAGCCGGCCGCGGCGACCGCCTGTTCCTCCTGCGGGCTGGCCTTCGCGCAGTTCCGCCAATCCGGAATGCTCGGTTGTCCGCACTGCTACGCCGCGTTCGAGGGGCAACTCGGGCCGCTCCTCTCCCGCGCGCACGAGGGCGGAACCCACCACGTCGGCAAGGTCCCCCGCAGCATCGAGGCCGCCCGCGCCGCCGCGCCGACGAAGCCCGCCGCCGCGCAATCCGACCCTCACGCAGACGAACGCAAGCGCGCCACGCTCCTCCGCAAGCAGCTCACCGACGCTGTCTCGGCCGAGCACTACGAGAAGGCCGCCACGCTGCGCGACGAGCTGCACAAGATCGAGGCCATCCTTCGGGCCGCCACCGCGCCGACCGGCGTCCCAGGCCTCGCCCCCCCACCCCGCGCCGCGCGCAAGCCCAAGGACGATCCCGGGCCGGAGGGGACCCAGTCATGAGCCAATCCGGCGGCTTTGGCGGAGAGCTTTTCCGCGGCGGCGCCGAGTGGCTTAGCGGTCGCGGCGGGGAATCCGACGTCGTCATCTCTTCCCGCGTCCGGCTCGCGCGCAACCTCGCCGGTTTCCCGTTCGTTTGTCGCGCCAGCCGCGTGCAGCGCCAGGCGGTTCTTGACCTTGCACGCCAGCGCCTTACGACCACCGGCATTGCCGACCGCGTGCTCTGGGTCGATGTCCATCGCGCCGGTCCGCTCGAGCGCACGCTGATGGTCGAGCGCCACCTCATCTCGAAGGAGCACGCTCGTGGCGCGGCCGCCGCCGCCGCGACAACGACCGACGCCGCCGCCGAGCCGCGCGGCGTTGCGATCTCCCTCCCCGACGAATCCCTCTCCGTGATGGTCAACGAGGAGGACCACCTTCGGCTTCAGGTCGTCCGGCCCGGCCTCGAACTCTCTCGAGCATTCATCGAGGTCAACAAGGTCGATGACGTGCTCGAGGGGGAGGCGCCCACCGGCCGCGGCGGAAAGCCGCTGGAGTTCGCCTTCAGCCCACGCTTCGGCTTTCTTACCGCCTGCCCAACCAACGTCGGCACGGGCATTCGTGTGTCCGTCATGCTTCATCTGCCCTCGCTCAAGCTCGTGGGCGAGATGGACAAGGTCCGCCGCGCAACCCGCGACATGGGCCTCGCTGTCCGCGGCTATTACGGCGAAGGCTCAGAAGCAGCGGGGGAGTTCTACCAGATCTCCAACCAGACGACGCTCGGCAAGCCCGAGTCGGTCATCCTGCAGGAGTTTGAGCGCGAGATCATCCCGCAGGTCATCCAGTACGAGCGTGCCTCGCGCAGCCTGCTGCTCGAGAAGCGTCGCCGGATGCTCGAAGACAAGGTGTATCGCTCCCTCGGCTTGCTCCGTGCAGCGAGGCTCCTCACACCCGAAGAGGCCATCGTCCTGCTCAGCGATGTCCGCCTCGGGGTGCTCTGCGGTCTGGTTACCGATGTCGAGCTCGCCACCGTGAACCAGCTCATCTTGCTCACGCAGCCGGCGCACCTGCAGCGTGTCATCGGCCACGATATGGACCAGGGCGAACGCCGCGAGTCGCGTGCCGACTTCGTCCGCAAGGCCCGTGGCGCTACCCCCTGATCTTGAACCGCTTTGCGCGTCGGTCGCTGTGCGGTACACTCGCGCGCGTGCCAGGCCCCGCTCCACGAGCACCGATCCCGAAACCGGACAGGTTCGTCTGGCCGCCCCGGCCGGTCCCGTCAAACCCCGCCGCGCCGACGCCCGCCGAAGTGGTCCACGCCGATGAACTCGCCCGCACTTGGCGCGATTCGCTGCGTGAAGCACTCGAAGAAACCCGCCGCACTTGGCTCGACCTCACGCTCCCGCGGCTCGACCAGCGTCTTGCCGATGCAGGCTTCCGGCCCGATCCGTTTGATCGCTTCTGCCCTCTTTGCGGCCTGACCGCCGACCCGCCTCTTCGCGCCGATCGCTGCGAGGAGTGCGCGAACAAGCGGCCTCCTTGGCAGCGCGTCATCCGCCTCGGCACCTATACCCCGCCGCTGGCCGATGTCATTCGGCAGATCAAGTTCTCCCGCTGGCGACGCCTTGGCTTCGACCTCGGCGTGGTCCTTGGTCGCCAACTCGCCGCGGCCGTGCCGGCTCCGCGCCCTCCCGTCGTTCTGGTCCCGGTACCGATCAGTTGGCGGCGGCGGTTAGCGCGAGGGCTCGACCACACCCTCGCTCTGTGCCGCGGCGTCCGATCCGTCCTTGGCCCCTCTGCCCAGGTCTGCCACCTCCTCAAGCGCGCTCACGGGCCATCTCAGGTGCAAGTTTTGGCGAGCGACCGGCCGCGGAACGTGGGGAACCGGATTCAGCCCCGCCGATTCGGGTGGCGGTCGGTTTCTGGAGACTGCCTTTTTGTGGTGGTGGACGATGTGATGACGACGGGGGCCACGATGCGGGCCAGTTGCCGGGCGGTCGGGGAGGGTTTGGCCGGTCGAGGATTGGCCAAACGCCCGGTGCTTGCGCTGGTCGCCGCCCGCACCGAAACGCCCGACGGCGACCGGGACGACCCCGCTGGATAGCCTAAGCTGGTGACGGGCAAGGATTTGCGGCACCCGGTACGCGGGGCGCAGATCTGGATACGTTGTGAAAAGTGCGAGGAAAAATCACAGGATTTTGCCAAAGCCTTGACTGCGATTTGGCGGTGCCTACACTCTCTCTCGCCTTCGGAAAACCCGTCGGCACGGTGTCACGCCGACTGATGACGGCTCTGACGCCCCGATCCTTGACAAGTGAAGACAGTTGGGTGATCCGCGAGAATGTGCGGTCCTGACATCGGCGTGATATGTCGAGTTCCTTGCCGGAACAGTCAGGATCGATCCAAAGGCAGCCTGGGTTCACAGCCAGGCGGCTGACATTCTCTCGTATCACAACCCTAAGAAGTTTGGGAGCGCCCGAGAGGGTGGCTCCCAGAGAGAATCAGCCTTATTCCCCGGCTCTAGCCGGCCGGGGATGTCGAGGGATTCCCACCCCGGGATCCCTTGGCCGACCCCCGCGAGCACGCAAGTGCGAGCGGGAAACAGGTCGAACCTTCAACGTTTGAAGTATTCAGGGCGAAAGCCCTGTGACAACGAACAACAATTGAAGAGTTTGATTCTGGCTCAGATTGAACGCTGGCGGCATGGCTAAAACATGCAAGTCGAACGAGAACCCCGCAAGGGGGGACAGTGGCGGAAGGGTTAGTAATACCATCGAACGTACCCTGAGGTGAGGGATAGGCATGGGAAACTGTGCGTAATACCTCATAATCTCCACGGAGCAAAGATTTATTGCCTTGGGAGCGGCGATGGTCCTATCAGGTAGTTGGCGGGGTAATGGCCCACCAAGCCTTAGACGGGTAGCGGGTGTGAGAGCACGGCCCGCAACATCGGGACTGAGACACTGCCCGGACTCCTACGGGAGGCTGCAGTAACGAATATTCCGCAATGCGCGAAAGCGTGACGGAGCAATGCCGCGTGCAGGATGAAGCAGCTTCGCTGTGTAAACTGCTGTCAGGGGCTACTAACTATGAAGAGCCCCAGAGGAAGGACCGGCTAAACTCGTGCCAGCAGCCGCGGTAATACGAGTGGTCCAAGCGTTAGTCGGAATCACTGGGCTTAAAGGGTGCGTAGGCGGGCCAGAAAGCGTCTTGTGAAATCCCCCGGCTCAACCGGGGAACCGCAGGGCGAACTACTGGTCTTGAGGAAGGTAGAGGCCGGCGGAACGATCGGTGGAGCGGTGGAATGCGTAGAGATCGATCGGAACGCCAAAGGTGAAGACAGCCGGCTGGGCCTTTCCTGACGCTGAGGCACGAAAGCGTGGGGAGCAAACAGGATTAGATACCCTGGTAGTCCACGCCCTAAACGATGCGCACTAGACTGGTGCGGCTCTCACGCCGTATCGGTCGTAGAGAAATTGATAAGTGCGCCGCCTGGGGAGTACGGTCGCAAGGCTAAAACTCAAAGAAATTGACGGGGGCTCACACAAGCGGTGGAGCATGTTGCTTAATTCGAAGCAACGCGAAGAACCTTACCTGGGTTTGACATGCATGGATTAGCTCCTGGAAACAGGAGTGACGCCCGCAAGGGTGGAACATGCACAGGTGCTGCATGGCTGTCGTCAGCTCGTGCTGTGAAGTGTCGCGTTAAGTCGCTTAACGAGCGCAACCCCTGTCGCTAGTTGCCAACAGGTAATGCTGGGGACTCTAGCGAGACTGCCGGTGTCAAACCGGAGGAAGGCGGGGATGACGTCAAGTCCTCATGGCCCTTACATCCAGGGTTGCAAACGTGCTACAATGGCGAGTACAAAGCGAAGCGAGGCCGCGAGGCGGAGCAAATCGCAAAAAACTCGCCCCAGTTCGGATTGCAGGCTGCAACCCGCCTGCATGAAGCCGGAATCGCTAGTAATCGGAGATCAGCTACGCTCCGGTGAATATGTTCCTGAGCCTTGTACACACCGCCCGTCAAGTCATGGGAGCCGGTAGTGCCCGAAGTCGCCACTCTTCAGTGGTGCCTACGGCAAGATCGGTGACTGGGACTAAGTCGTAACAAGGTAGCCGTAGGAGAACCTGCGGCTGGATCACCTCCTTTCTAAGGGATTTCCTTGGACCAGGCAGCGCCGTCTGCAACCTAACAGCAGCGGCCGCGGAGCGATCCGCACCTGGTACCGTGAGCGCATTCTCGTCCACCCCGGTGGACAGCTGCTTCGCAAGACGCAGCCAACGGACCCCAACTGTCTTTCACGATATAACGCAACGCCCTTGGGCTCACCCCCGAGGGCGTTGTCGTTTTTGCAACGTCCTGACGCCGGGGTCGATTGTGCCCGGACGTCAGCCCCGGGTTGACGCCAGACAGTTGCTGGCCCCCGGCGCTTACAGGGACTTCACGTCATAGCGCCTGGCGAGCCTCACATACACTCGGCTCCATGCCCCGCGGCCCCGGCTATTTCAACGCGGTCCTCCACGACTACCTCGGTTCGTTCACCAGTCGCAACACCCAGCACGACGGCTACTGGCTCATGGGCTTTCTCGCCGCCGATCCGCGTCGGTTAGAGTGGGATCTTCTCGTCCCGCTCTCGCCTCAGCAGTCGGCTTCTCCGGTGATCCATGCACATGAGCTGGCTGTCAGTATCTTTGCAGCGCAGCTTTCAAAGGCTGGCGGTGCCGCGGACGTCTGTTCTGCTTTCCTTGCGATCCACCTGCTGCCCGATGCCGTCGTGATGGATGTGAATGGGCATGAACGATGGGGCTGTTGGCTTCGTTATGCGGTCACCGTCATTGACTGGAGCGGCAGTCGCTACCTGCGCTCTATTACAGTGGCTGTTGCGCCGCACGACCCGAGCATCGAGCGCCGGTCCCTTCGGCAATGGGTCAACAAAGGAGAGGGTGGGCTGCAAGCGGATGGATGAGTTGCTTCTAGGCCCTGTCTGACGGATCGTCTGTTCGGCGCACGTACGGCGCACGGTTGCGGAGCGTACGGCGCGGGCTCGGTTGCGCCATGCTGATGGATGTGCGAGAATGCGGCACT
>JAEYNG010000064.1 GCA_023412695.1 Planctomycetota bacterium
CACACCGCCGGCACGAGCGCCACCAGCCCGAGCGTGATCACCAGGTTGCCTGGCGAGAACAGCGTTTCCGTCAACGGCATGACCTTGTCGCCGAGCTGCGCGGCGAGTTGGGGCGACACTTTCTCGATACCCGCGCGGGTGGTCATGCTCAGCGGCGCGGAGCCCGACAGTCCACCGTGCCAGACCATGAGCCCGGTGTAGCCCGCGGCACACAGCAGCGGGTAGTGCACCGGAACGCCGCGGCGGGTCATTGACCGGCCGACCTCGCGTGCAAGCAGCGCGCCGACGATCAACCCGAGCCCCCAGTTCAGCACCGCCGCGCTGCACGCACCGAAGGCGACGAGGGCCGCCGCTTGTGCGCACGTGCGCGGCACCGCCGCGAGCGAATCGATGAGCCTCCGGACCGGCCGGCTGGACGCGAGCGCGTGGCCCGTGACAAGGACGAGGCACATCTGCATTGCGAAGCCGAGCAGCGTCCAGAGGCCGAGCGTGGAGCTCTCTTTCGCCGCGCCGGAGGCGAGCCGTTCGATGCCGCCCCAGGAATCGACCAGCCGCCCGACACGCCCGCCGAACCCCGCTCCCGACTCGCCGGGGAAGCCGAAGGCAAGCGCAAGGAGGGCTGTGAGAATCGTCAGCAGCACGGCGAGGACGAACGGATCGGGGGCCGTGCGGCGGAAGACGTCGCAGATGCGGAGGCCGAGTTTGCTGATCATGGCCGAAAGGTACCGGATTCAAGCCCGACGCGGCGTGGTACACTGCGCCGCATGTCAACTCCAGACACCACTCGGCACACCGCCCCGCCTGTCCAGCCCGGCCCGCTCCAGAAACCCAAGCCGGAGATGAACGGCCTCGAGCAGTACAACCGCGTGGCCGAGACGGTCGGCATGATGCCGTCGTTCCGGAAGTTCGACTACATCTTCCAGGGTTCGTGCGTGGTGGTGGGCGCGCTGGTCGGGGCGGGCGTCGGGTTCGTCTATATGCAGGGTCTCGGGGCCATCATGGGCGGCCTGGCCGGGTTCGTCGTGATGGGCATCCTCAGCGGGCTGGTGCTGATGGTGCTGGGGTGGGTGCGGGCGCTGAGGAAGTAGGCCAGCCTGTCATATTGCCGCATAATGCGGCAGGAACATGCCCGCACTCGGCGGACTACTGTTCGCCGTGATGAACAAAACCACTACCAGCCGGGCAAATGTCGGTCCGGCTCCTCTGCGTCGGACTGTCGGTACGTTTGCACGTTCGGTGCTGGGCCGCTGTGGCTATCGCGTTGTCAGGATCGACCTTCCGGATCACGCGCCGGCGGAGAACTCGGGTGTTTTCTTCCCGACCGGAGAGAACCGCCGTGGTTGGACCTTCCCGAGCGACTGGGACGGCCCGGATCGTCAATGGCTGCCCGTGCTCAAGACCCTCTACACCCGTCCGGCATCCTGGCCCGCGAGCATCTCCCCAGAGGGCGGGAGCTTCCTGTACTGGCTCGTTCGCAACGTCCAGCCGCGTCAGGTCATCGAGATCGGGACGTGCGTCGGCGCGAGCACGATCTGGATGGCCGCGGCGATGAGGGCCAACGGCGGCGGTGTTCTGCACACGTTCGACGACTTTCAGATTCCTCGCGATCCCCGCCTCGCCGCCGCCCCGCTTTTTCAGGACCGTCGCAACACCGTCGAAGCCAGGATCCGGAGCGCAGGGCTTGGTGACCTTGTCCGGTTCCATGTCGGTGACAGCAAGAAGCAGGTCCCTGCGGCGTACGAGCAACTGCGGACAGGGGGCAATGTGCAGTTCGCGTTCATCGACGGCGATCATTCATTCGAGGGCGTGCTCGGCGACCTTCTCGCGGTTGAACCGGTGCTGGAGCCCGGCGGATATGTGGTGCTCCACGACGTCTTCCCGGAGGTGTGCGGCGTAGAGGGACCGCGCCAACTGCTCGATAAACTGAAGCGATTGACCAAAGTCGAGTATCGGTGGTGCGAGATCTATACGTCTCCGCAAAACTACGGCCTCGCCGTGCTTCGTCGCGTGCCTTGAATCAATCCGTGGGCATCGATGGTCCGGGCGGTAAGCTCTCGGACTGCCCGGTGACCAGCACGCGCGGGACCGGGCAGCGTACAAAGACCACCGTCTGCATCTGGGTCACCTCGAGACTGTTGTGGTGTCCGGTCAACAACCGTTCGACATACGGCGGCGTGACGGTGAAGTCGGGGCCGCCTTCAAGCGTGTTCTGAACGATCACCTTTGTCACGAGCCTGACGCGCCCGGCACCATCAATAACAAACGGGATGATGTTTCGCCAGTTGACGGTCGTTCCACCACGCTCTCGGGACTGCCGGGCGGGATTGGCCGGAACGCGGGAGACTGCAACATGCTGCTCGATGATGTTCAAGACTGACGGCCCGGGCCATCCGTCCGAAGGCACCGCCCGCAAATCTGGCCGGCGATAATGCCAACGAAGGAACCAGTGGACATTCCACGGGTTCTCCCAAACGGAAACGAGCGCTGTGTCGAACGCGTACTTTCCGGTCGGCGGCAACGTGCGAGCTTGAAGCGGCGCGTTCATCACTATAAACACAGCGCGCGACGGCGGGTCGGGCACCAATGCACGCAGTTCCGCGGCCTGCCGAGATTCCCACTCCGCCCGCTCCCGATACGCACGCTGTACACCTACAAGCATGATCGCGAAGAGGGTGGATACGGCGATCAAACTGAGACACGCGGCCGCGCGAATCGCCGTCGATCCGGTCGGTGATATGCCGTCCTCTCTCTGCGTCCCCGTCGGGACCAGAGACGCACAGGCGATGACCAGACCGATCGCCGCGGGGTAACACAGCCGCGAATCGGCTGTATACACCCACACAATCCAGGCCGGCACCCAGGCGAGCGCAAACACGCCGGCTCCAAACAGCAGTGTCCATGTTCGCCAACCCAGTCCGACGTGATTGCTAGGCTGCTGCGCTGCGAGACTCCCGGACCGCACGGTTCCCACTCGGATCCACCAGCGCACGAACATGAACGCTGTGATTGCAAGTGCGGCAGCGAACGCCGAGGATGTCATTGGAGATTCGACAATCGCTGCATGCCCGCTTGACATCGCCCCCGCCGCGAAGTCACGCATCAGGCACTCATCCGCGACCGCTCGAACCATCTGCCACGCCTTCGGACCCAACTCTGACGTCGGTGTCCATTGCTCAGTACTTGCCCGTTCACCGGCGGGCGCCGTGGCGACCATCAGCGCAAGGTAACCGAGCACCGCAAGACCGCTGACAAAGCCCGGCACGATCGCGACCGTCCACTTCCGCACTGCCGATATGGACACCGCAACAGTGGACACCGCCAGCGAAAGCGCGGGCAGCGCAAGAATCCCCATGGCCGGCTGCTCATTCAAGCAACAAACGGCGAAAGCGATGCACGCCATAACAGGCACGACATACCAAAGAGAGGTAGAGCTTGCTCGCTTGGCGATCCATACCTGGAGCAGAGCCAGTAGTGTGAAACCCGCCGTCGCAAGGCTCGTGGCCGTAATCGATGACCAGAACACCGCTTCATGCTGGGCCGGGTACACCGCAAACAGAACTGCGCCGGCGATCGCGGTTCGTCTCCCGAATCCGATCGCAACCAGCAACCTCCAGAGCAGGAGTACGTTGAGCGAGTGCAAGCCGATGAGGATTAGGTGAATGGCCCGATCATTGCTCCACATGGTCGTCTGCAACAGGGGAGACACGATGCGCGAGAGCGGCCTGTAAAAGCCGGGATGGTTCAGGTCTGTAAGTCGCTCGATCTCGAGCGTCTCAATGTTCCGTCGGCACAGCATCCAGTCATCGAGATACTTGCCGAGGTCACCGCCAAAGTAGAGCGTTCCAAATGCGAACAGCGCGACCGGGAAAAGCGCTCCAGCAAGACGATCCAGCGCTGGCGAGCGATTCATCACGTTCTTTGCCTGCTGGTGCAGTGGCGTGAAGAGAACAACCGGGTCATCGCAGCCCATACTCCTTCAGCTTCCGGTATAGCGTCCGTTCCCCGATCCCCAGGAGCTGCGCGGCCTTTTCGCGGTTCCCCGCGGTCAGGCGCAGCGTCTCGCGGATCGCCCGTTTCTCAAGCTGCTCGAGGCTTGTCCCGGCGAGGGAGGCCGGCCCGGCGCTATGCACGGACCCGCCCATTCCTCCCATCCCCCCGCCTCCCCCACTCCCCGCCGCTGCGCCGGTGTGGGAGCCATCGGGCCCGAAGGCCGCGTCGTCGTCCGGCGAGTCCGGGCTCGACACCTCGTCGGGGATGTGGCGCGTGTCGATCCGTGGCGGCGCCTCGGCCGATGCCGTCCCGCCCGTCGCGG
>JAEYNG010000256.1 GCA_023412695.1 Planctomycetota bacterium
CCTGCGGGTCGTGAACATCGGCCCGCGTCAAGCCGGACGGGAGCGAGCCGGGAACGTGACCGACCTTGCCATTCGCGAAGTCGCGAAGCTCGGCGCGGTTGTTGAGCGGGCGAAGTCGCTGCCGCGATTGCGACCTGCGACGGTGTATGGAGACGGGCGAGCCGGTGAACGCATCGCCTCATTGCTCGCCGATCCGAAGCTCGACCCGCAATCGAGCGAACTGCTTCGCAAGCGCAACACCTATTAGCGCGGGCGCGTTCGGTTCAGTGCGCACTGTCCGTCTGCACGACCGGCTTGCCGAACCACAGGATCCCGAAGCCGATTGCGCCGGCGATGATCGATCCGACAAGCACCGCGGCCTTGGCAATGTTGAGCTGATCCGGATCCGGGAACGCGAGGGCGGCGATGAACAGCGACATCGTGAAGCCGATGCCGCCGAGGAAGCCGGCGCCGAGCAGGTGCCTCCAGGTGACGTAGCTCGGCAGCGTGCCGACGCCGAGCTTCACCGCGAGCCATGTCGCGAGGAAGATGCCCACCGGCTTGCCGATGACCAGGCCCGCGATGATGCCAAGGCTCTTGGAGGTCATGAGCATGTCGAGCAGGCCGTGATGAGCGCCACCCGCTTCGGCGTGGCCGCCGCCGATCACCACCCCCGCGTTCGCGAGCGCGAAGATCGGCACGATGAAGAACGTGGACCATGGGAGCAGGCCGTACTCGAGCCGCTGCAGCGGCGTCTGCGCCCGCTCGCAGTAGACCTCCATGGTCTTGATGACGCCTTGCTGCTTCGGGTTGGTGACGACGCTTGAATCGTGGTCGCCGGCTTTCTCGAAGTCGTCGGCGAGCGTCCGCACGCCGCGAATGAAGTTCTGACCGTCGATCCGCGTCCGCGCGGGGATCGTCGCGGCGACGATGACGCCGGCGATGGTGGCGTGCACGCCGGACTGGTACACGAGGTACCACAGCACGATGCCCCACAGGAAGTACGCGTGTGCGCGGCGGACGCCGAGCACGTTGTGCAGGGCGAGGATGATCGCGACACCGCCCGCCATCGCGAGCGAGCCGAGCTGCAGGTTCTCGGTGTAGAAGACCGCGATGACGACGAGCGCGCCGAGATCGTCGATGATCGCCAGCGACGCGAGGAACACGCGCAGCCCGAATGGAACGCGGCTGCCGAGGATCGCCAGCGCGCCCAGCGCAAAGGCGATGTCGGTGGCCATCGGAATTCCCCAGCCCCGGACCTCGGGTGTTCCCCACGTCAACGCGGCGTAGATTCCGCCCGGCACCGCCATGCCGCCGATCGCGGCGATGATCGGCACGGCGGCACGACGGATGGACGCGAGCTCGCCCACGAGCAGCTCACGCTTGATCTCCATCCCGACAACGAGGAAGAAGATCGCCATGAGCAGGTCGTTGATCCAGTGGCCCAGCGACCAAGCGATCTCGAAGCCCGCGAGTTTGAAGGACATCTTGGTCTCGTGCCACAGGTGGTGATAACCGTGGCCATAGACCGAGTTCGCCCAGATCATCGCGGCGACGGACGCGAGCAGCAGCAGGATGCCGCCCGCGGCCTCGAAGCGCATAAACCGCCGGAACGGACGGAGCAGCCGGTCGACCGGCTGATGCTGGCCGATCTCTTCCGGTCGTATAAGCGGGCCGTGTGCCATTCCGACTCCATAGCTCTTGAGTGCAAGTGAGATTTGGAGGTTAGCCGCGACCGTCCGGTCGATCATCCGGGTCGAGCGTGTGGATGTAGGCGGCGTACCGGAACACCCGGTCACGCTGGCCGGTTATTCGCTCTCTAATGGCTCTTTAAAAGGTGATGCTCAGATTGAAAGAGCGGCCCGGCCTCTTCAAACGGTCACTCAGTTCGCCTGCCCCTTCTCAAACACAAAGCTCTTTCCCTGATAGTCCGCGCGGACCCGGTCGCCCGGGCCGAACTCGCCTTGGAGAATCCGCGTGGCGAGCGGGTTCTCGATGCGCGACTGGATCGCCCGCTTCAGGGGTCGGGCACCGAAGGCGGGGTCCCACCCCTCGTCGGCGAGTTGCAGCTTCGCGGCGTCGGTCAGCTCGAGGGTCATCTCGCGTTCGGCGAGCCGCTTGCGCAGTCGCTCGAGCTGGATGTCCACGATGTGCCCGAGGTCCTCGCGCTTCAGGCGGTGGAAGACCACGACCTCGTCGATGCGGTTGAGCAGCTCCGGACGCATGAAGCCGCCAGCCATGCCCGAGAGCGCCTCGGTGAGCTGCGACGGCGCACCGGCGGCGCGGCCCATCTTCTCCATCGCGATCGCCGCGGGCCCGCGGCGGAGCAGTTCGCGCACCGCCGCCTCGATCTCCCAGTCCTCCGCGCCGGCGTCGGCCATCTCCTGGATCTGCTGGCTGCCGATGTTGCTGGTCATCACGATGATGGTGTTCTTGAAGTCCACGGTGCGGCCCTGGCCGTCGGTCAGGCGGCCATCATCGAGCACCTGCAGCAGGATGTTGAAGACGTCGGGGTGGGCCTTCTCGATCTCGTCGAGCAGCACGACGGCGTACGGACGGCGACGGATCGCCTCGGTGAGCGCGCCGCCCTCTTCATAGCCGACGTAGCCCGGGGGCGCGCCGATCAGGCGCGACACCGCGTGCTTCTCCATGTACTCGCTCATGTCAATGCGGATCATCGCCTCCTCGGTGTCGAAGAGGAACTCCGCCAAGGCGCGGCAGGTCTCGGTCTTGCCGACGCCAGTCGGCCCGAGGAACAGGAAACTGCCGATGGGACGGTTCGGATCGCCGAGCCCCGAGCGGGCGCGGCGGACGGCGTTGGACACCGCCTTCAGCGGCTCGTCCTGGCCGACGACGCGCTTGCCAAGCTGCTCCTCCATGCGGATGAGCTTCTCGCGCTCGCCCTCGACGAGGCGCGACACGGGGATGCCCGTCCATCGCGCGACGATCCCGGCGACGGCCTCGGCGTCCACTTCTTCTTTCACGAGTGCGTCGCCGCGGCTCTCGCGCTCCGCCATCGCCGCCTCGGCGTCTGCCAGCTTCTTCTCGAGGTCGCGGATCTCGCCGTACTGGATCCTCGCGGCGGTCTCGAGGTCGCCTCGACGCTGGGCCTGCTCGAGCTGCACCTTCTTCGCGTCGATCTGTTCCTTGATGTGCTTGACCGCGTCGAGGTCTTTCTTCTCGGCCTCCCACCGCGCGGTCAGGGCGCGGTTCTTCACCTGCACCTCGGCGAGCTCGCGCTCGATGCGGTCGAGCGCGCGCCGGGTGCCGTCCCCCCCGCCCCCTGCGCCGGCGCCCTTGTCCTTAGCCTCGATCTTGAGCGCCTCGCGCTCGATCTCGAGCTGCATGATGCGCCGGCGGAGCTCGTCGATCTCACCGGGCATGGAGTCGTTCTCCATGCGCAGCTTGCTCGCGGCCTCGTCGATCAGGTCGATCGCCTTGTCGGGCAGGAACCGGTCGGCGATATAGCGGTGGCTGAGCTGCGCGGCGGCGAGGATCGCGCCGTCGAGGATCCGCACGCCGTGGTGCGCCTCGTAACGGGGCTTCAGGCCGCGGAGGATCGCGACGGTCTCCTCGACGCTGGGCTGATCGACGTAGACCGGCTGGAAGCGTCGCTCGAACGCGGGGTCCTTCTCGATGTGCTTGCGGTACTCATCCAGCGTGGTCGCGCCGATGCAGCGCAGCTCGCCTCGCGAGAGGGCGGGCTTGAGCAGGTTGCCGGCGGAGACGGCGCCCTCGGCTGCGCCCGCGCCGACGATCGTGTGCAGCTCGTCGATGAACAGGATGATCTGGCCCTTGCTGGCCTGGACTTCGCGCAGAACGGCCTTGAGGCGCTCCTCGAACTCGCCGCGATACTTCGCGCCGGCGAGAAGCTGGCCGACATCGAGCGCGACGATGCGGACGTCGCGCATCGACTCCGGGCAGTCGCCGTTGACGATGCGGAGGGCGAGGCCCTCGGCGATGGCGGTCTTGCCGACGCCGGGCTCGCCGATGAGCACCGGGTTGTTCTTGGTCCGGCGGCTGAGCACTTGGATGCAGCGGCGGATCTCCTCATCGCGGCCGATGACCGGGTCGAGCTTGCCCTGCTGGGCCTTCTCGGTCAGGTCCACCGAGTACTTCTTGAGGGCCTCGTACTGGCTCTCGGCGTTCTGGTCGGTGATGTTCTGCACCCCCGAGGCCTCGCGGACCTGCTTGATCGCCTGCTCCAGCCGCTTGCGGTCCGCCCCCCCCACTGTGCTCAGGAGGTCCTTGGCGGGGCCGGAGGCATCGGCGAGCGCGAGCAGCAGGTGTTCGGTCGAGACGTAGGAATCGCCGAGCTTCTTGGTCTCCTGCTCCGCGCGGCCGAGGATGTCCATGAACGCGCGGCCTGCTTGGCCCGCTCCGCTCGAGGTCGTCGGGAGGCGTCCGAGCTCGGTCTCAACGAGCTGCGCGACGCGCGACGCGTTGCCGGCGACCTTGTCAATCAGTGACCACGCCGCGCCCCCCTTCTCCTTCAGCATCGCGGCGAGCAGGTGCAGGCCGGTGACCTCTGGGTTCTGGCGCGACATCGCGTCCGACTGTGCGTCCGCGAGGGCCTGCTGGGCGAGCGTGGTGAAGCGGTCTGATCGCATGGTCGAAACCTCCACCCATCGAAGGGAGGTGCCGAGCGACCGGGTGAAGGGGCTTCCTGGCCCGTCTTCAACGTCCCACCCCGCCCGGCACCAAGTTCGTGCCAGACCCCATGCAAGCGGCGCGCCAGCCGCCGCGGTCCGTCAGCCAACTCACCGTGCCCCATCCTTCTTACACCCGTAGTAAGCAGCAGGTGCAAGGCCGTGCGGACGCCTGAAAAGCCATGAAAATGAGGACTTTGAAACTTGCGCGCGAGACTCCCCGACATGGGTGGCGGTCAGGCTGCCGGATTGGCAGGAGCTAAGGAGGCGAGCGTCCTCCGCTCGGCACGCACACGGTTACGGTGCATCCGCTCCCGCCGCTCGGACGACTGCCTGAATACGAACAGCACGGCAAGCGGCAAGATGGGGATGAACGGAAAAACCAGTGGGAGGACAAACACCCTTGTCGGAATCGCCTGCCAGCTTCCAGCTTGGCGATAGGCTGGAAGTAAAGCCGCAACAGCAAAGGACGCCGTCATGACCGATACCAGAGCGAGCAAGGGGGCCCCATCGAGATGGTGCGCGATAGCCAGGCTCGTTCCGCTCGCGCCAGGCATCGAGAATGCACCCGCTGCGCTGTTGCTCTCGACTCCGCAGCACGAGGCCATCGGCAAACTCGACGGTGACCAACAAACCGGAAGTGCGTATCCGCCGCACAGCCGACCAAGCCCGCCGCTCGACTTCGCCAGTCCGCAGTGTCGCTTCGAAGCCTTCCCTTATCGAGAGTCGCCACCATGCCACATTACACCGGAGCGGGGCGATGACGAGCGGAAGCAGGAACAAGGCGATCGGCAGCACAAACAACATCAAGCCGCCGATGCGCCACAGCAGTTGTGAAGGTTGTACGTTCGCGAGACCGCCAGACGCATTTGCCTGGTCATGGACTGCCAGCCCTCCAAGGGCAAGAAAGAAAATGCAGAGCGTGGAGATAACCACCACAGCTTCTCCTCGTCCCGGGACGTGCTCCGCCACGCTCAGGTCACCTTTGCGAACCGCTCGGACGTATGCTCGACGGAGCACTCGCCTCACCATCGACCGTCGACTCTCCGGGACGAGCCATTTGGCGACCGGATTCCCACTCTCGTCAAACGCAACGCACGAGCGTCCGCCCGGGCCGTCCGACACCAGCCTCATCGACGTCCACGGATACACCCGGTCCTCATCCTGAACCGCAGGATGTGTGCCGCGGCGGATGCGCAGGCCGCGGAGTGTGATCTCGCCTTGGAGCAGTACCAACACAGCCGGCGTTGGTTGGACCTCGGTCATTCCGCTAGCCATGGCGAACCTCACCGCGAACTGCTGGCGTAGCGATTCTCGCTCGTCGTCGCTTTCTTCGCATCCGTCCCGCATCCCACTTCGCGATCCCACTCGGCCCCAACACGCTGAACGCCATCAGCACCGGCACACCGAATCCCACAATCGCGTAGTACGCCAGCGGGTTGTGCGGCACCGGGCCGAGCCCCGCGGCGTTGATCCACCACGAGACCGCCGCGATCACCACACCGCCTCCCTGGAACCACCAGAACATCTTCCTCAGCATCGCCTGCATGTTGTCCCGCTCCGCGGCGGCCGGATTCCGTTGCTTCATCATCTCCTGAAACACGAATCGTGACCGCCGAGGCAAGACAAGGAAGCTCTGTCCATCGTTCATCTTCACCGCGAAGTGGATGAACTGCTTGCTTAGTCTTCGCACATTCGACCACGGATAAATGTGCGTGCGGCCATCGCGCGTGCCGATCTCGATCCGCCCGCCCGTCACGCGGACTCCCGGCGCCACGAGCCAGCCGATGCGAATCCAAAGCCATACCATGCCGCCGAACATCACCGCGGATGTCGAGAACATGAACATCGCAACGGCGACGCACGCGACATTGAACCACAACGGATTCTGCCAGTTCCCACGGAGCAGGAGAGAAGGCCAGTACATGCCCGAAACGACCAGCATGCCAACACACACCGCAGCGAGGATGGTCATCCCGATGCGTCCGGCAGCGGTCACGCGCTCTTCATCGAGGATGTCGAAGTTCCCTGTGCGCAAGGCCTCTCGCCGGGCCCGCTCGACCATGCGTTTGATGACGTAACCCGTGCCCATCGAGTTGATTGACCACGATCGCATGAGCCTCGGCGAGATCAATCGCTGATCCTCGCCGTACAACAGCACCGTCGTTGTTGCTCCCCCCTGCCCCGCGGTGTGCACCCGCACCCACGGCACCACCATGCCCCACAGCTCGGGCCTGGCCTTCGGATGCTCCAGAATCTTCAGCCCACGCAACGTGATCGCCAGTCGCGGCGAGCGCGCATCGACGTTCGTGCTGTCACGCCCGCGAGTCATGCCAGGATGTTAGGATCGCATTCGCGGATGTTCGCGCATTCGGGGGATGCCGGCACCCCGGGTCCGCCGCTCCGGCGTTTGCTACTGCAAACGAGGACGGATCAGGCCGTTACGTCCTGCCGGCCGTTTTCGTCGGTGAGCTTTGCGAGCTCCTCGACCGCGCCGGCGAGCTGTGCGCCGGCGCGGCCGACGGCCTGCGACTGCACCTTCGCCGCGCCCTCCAGCAGCGCGAGCGCTGCGCCCCCCTCCTGCCGCATGGCGTCCATCGCCTTCGCGGCGACGGCGTACGAAACCTGCGACTGGTACGAGGCCTGGGAGATCGCGGAGAATGCTGCTTCCATAAACGGCTTATCGGAGTGCCGCGGGCGCGGCTTCAACGCGCATCGTCGCCGCCGGGCGCCTGGCGCGGTTCTCCCCCAGTTCAAGCGACAGGCCGAGCACCGAGCCGACGAT
>JAEYNG010000289.1 GCA_023412695.1 Planctomycetota bacterium
CTGCAAGAAAAGGTGTCAACCCAGCTACCGGCGCACAGATCGATATCGCCGCTTCCAGCGCACCGGCGTTCAAGCCCGGCAAAGCTCCCGTGGAAGGACCTCGGCGTCGATTACGTGCTCGAATCCACCGGGCTGTTCACCGAATACGACAAGGCCCTTCTGCACATCACCGGCGGCGGCGCGAAGCGCGTCGTCATCTCCGCGCCGACCAAGAGCGATGACAAGGTCCCGACGTTCTGCTATCGAGTGAACGAGGAGAAGTACGACCCGGCCAAGCACCAGGTCATCTCCAACGCCTCGTGCACGACCAACTGCCTGGCGCCGGTCGCCAAGGTCCTGCACCAGGAGTTCGGCATCGAGGAAGGCCTTATGACCACCATCCACGCGGTCACGGCCACGCAGCCCACGCAGGACGGCCCGTCCAAGAAGGACTGGCGCGGCGGGCGCAACGGCTACATGAACATCATCCCCGCCAGCACCGGCGCGGCCAAGGCCGTGGCCCTCTGCATCCCCGAGCTCAAGGGCAAGCTGACCGGCATGTCCTTCCGCGTGCCGACGGCGGACGTCTCTGCCGTTGACCTCACCTTCCGCACGGCCAAGCCCACGAGCCTTGAGGCGATCAACGCCGCGATGAAGAAGTGGTCCGAGGGCGCGATGAAGAACGTGCTCGGCTACACCGACGAGGAGGTCGTCTCCAGCGACTTCATCAGCGACCGCCGCAGCTCGATCTTCGATTCGAAGGCGGGCATCCAGCTCAGCGACCGCTTCTTCAAGGTCGTGTCGTGGTACGACAACGAGGCCGGCTACTCCGCCCGCTGCGTGGACATGATCCGCATGATCGCCGAGCGCGACGGCGTGAAGTAACCCCCCCGGGGGGCGGGGGGCGGCTCGACAATCTCTGCGCAAACACACGCCGCGACCGGGCACCCGATCGCGGCGTTTTTCTTTGACTATCGCTCGATCGGTCTTACCGCCGCTCGCCGTAGTTCAGCTCGAGGAACCGCGCGACGTAATCCACGATGCTCGAGCACTCCGGGATCTCCGGGTTGCTCGTCGGGCCCATCGGCTCGAACCGCATGCCGCGGAACCGCAGCACCGCGTCATCGAGCGACAGGCCGTATTGCAGCGCAAGGCTGAACGCGCGGCAGAACGCCTGGCACATGCCCGACATCGTCGAGCCTTCCTTGGCCATCTTGATGAAGATCTCCCCCGGCCGGCCGTCCGGGTGAAACCCGACGGTCAGATACCCTTCGTGACCACCGACGCAGAACTTGTGCGTGACGGAGGAACGGGTGGCGGGCAGCACCTGGCGTGTCGCGAGCATCTCTAACTCCCCCGGCGTCTTGGCCGGATCCTCTTCCGTGATTGGACCAACGAGCGTGACTCGAGAGCGGACGAAACACCCCCCCACTCCTTCCGGGGCCGGCAAGCCCAAGTAGTAGTGGGATACACACCCTCCGTGGCGGATTTCATACAAGGCCTAGTAGGTATCGGTCCGCAAGGGCGGCCGCGACACAGAATATCGACCGCTCAGCCCAGTGGCAAGTACACGAAGAATGTGTGAATCAACAATCAACCTCAGCGACGCCGTAACGTGGGCACGATCCGAGTTTTCCACAAGCACCGCGCGGGCGAATCGCGTCCGGCACGACCTTTGCCGATACAGTTGGTATCCGATGCGCGGACGTGCCCCCCGCAATCTGCTGCCGATTCCCCGCGGCATTCACCGCCGAGGGCGTATTGCGCCAATCGGGGGGACGACCCTCCTTATTCTGGTGACCCTCGTGCTGGCCTCGGGTCATCGAGACTCGCTGCCGGTCCGGCAGTCCAGCGCCGAGCACCGATGGTCGGAGCCTGCCGGAAACCGCGAGGTCTACGACGCAGAGTCCGCGCCCTCAACACCGGACAAACCGGCCTCGCACCGGTTTGTCGGCATCGGCGGGGTGCCGGGCTCGTATGACCCGCTCCCGCCTCTGGTCTGCGCCGAGGTACCCGCGGCCGCGCCGATGCTCGCGCCGCGGCCCGGGCTCGTCCGGGATGCGCTGCTGAACCTGCCCCCGCCGCGTGGCTGACTCCTCACTCTCCGGGTCGAGTCACCCCCCTTCCATACTCAATCTGTCGCCGCGGCCGCACGGCCGAATGCGCACATGTGTTCCCGCCAATGCCGCATCGCGGCAGCGGCGACGCAGCCACGCATCCCCTCGCCCGCGACCGCTCGGTCGCCGGCGCATCATTGAAAGACCCGCATCATGCCCGCAGCATCCGCCAAGCCCACCGGCATCCCGCTCATCGGCCCAGTGCTCAACTGGCTCATCGGGTCCCGGAACGAGCGATTCGTCAAGCGATACACGCAGCGCGTCAACGCGATCAACGCCCTCGAGCCGCAGATGCGCGTGCTGAGCGACGCCCAGCTCCGCGCAAAGCTGATGGAGTTCCGCGCCCGCATCGACAAGGGCGAGACGTTCGACGACCTGCTCGTCGACGCGTTCGCCGTCGCGCGCGAGGCGATGGACCGCTCGGTCGGCATCCGCAACATCTTCAACCCGCGCTTTGCGCCGTTGTTCGACGCGGACAAGCTGCCCGCGCCGGCCCGAGCGCTCTTTGACCAGGTGCTGGCCGAGATCGCCGCGCGGAAGCCCCTGCTCCCCAAGACCTACGACCCCAAGCAGGGCATGCCCCAGAGCGAGGTCCTGCCCGACACCGAGGAGCAGTTCCTCGGCCACTCCGAGATCGTCGCGCCGTTCCTGCAGGTCGAGATCCCGGTCGAGCTCTACGAGGCCGTCCGCGAGATGTACCCCAAGAGCAAGCCCCCCTTCCGCGCCCGGCCGTTCGACGTGCAGCTCATCGGCGGCATGGTGCTCTCGGGCGGCAAGATCGCCGAGATGAAGACGGGCGAGGGCAAGACGATCGTCGCGCCTTTGGCGTGCTACCTCGCCGCGATCGAGAGCATGAAGGTGCACGTCGTCACGGTCAACGACTACCTCGTGCAGCGCGACCGCGACTGGACCTTCCCGTACTTCCACGCGCTGGGGATGAACGTCGGGGCGATCCACCCGATCCACATGCAGCCCGAGGCCATCAAGCGGGACATGTACCGCTGCGACGTCGTCTACGGGACGACCGCGGAGTTCGGCTTTGACTACCTGCGCGACAACATGAAGCCGCGCGAGGAGTCGCAGGTGCAGAGGAAGCGGCACTTTGCGATCGTCGACGAGGTGGACTCGATCCTCATCGACGAGGCCCGCACGCCGCTGATCATCTCCGGCCCGGCGCACGAGGGCTCGCCGCGTTACGACCTGGCCAACCGCCTCGCGCTGCACCTTGTCGAGCGTCAGCGCCCCTGGCAGCAGGCCGACGACCGCGTGCAGCACTGCATGCGGACGATCAAGGGTCTGGAGGGCGACATCCGCAACGCCCGCGACAAGAGCAAGATCCCCGAGATGCAGGAGAAGATGCGCGCCGCCAAGGCGGAGCTGCCCGCGCTCGAGAAGGAACGCGCCCGCCACACGCAGTACTACGAGATCGAGCTCGACCGCAAGCAGGCCCACCTCACCCACGACGGCATCGCCGAGGCGCAGCGCGTCGCGGGCGTCGGCTCGTTCTACGTCGGCGAGAACATGGACCTGCCCCACCTGCTCGAGCAGTCCGTCCGAGCGCACGTGGTCTACGCCCGTGACCGCGACTACATCGTCATGCCGACGCAGAACCCCGACTCCGGCCGGATGGAGCCGAGCATCGTCATCGTCGACGTGAACACCGGCCGTCCGATGATCGGCCGCCAGTGGTCCGACGGCCTGCACCAGGCGGTCGAGGCCAAGGAGGCGGTGCCCGTCCGGCAGGAGACGCAGACAGTCGCGACGGTCACCATCCAGAACTTCTTCAAGATGTACAAGCGGCTGTCGGGCATGACCGGCACCGCCGACACCGAGGCGCAGGAGTTCCACGACATCTACCGCCTCGACGTCGTCTCGATCCCGACCAACGTCGCCGTCGTGCGGCGCGACTTCGACGACCTGATGTTCCTCACCGCCAAGGACAAGTGGGAGTTCATCGTCGACGAGATCAAGCAGTTCCACGACGCCGGCCGGCCGGTGCTCGTCGGCACCACGAGCGTCGAGAAGAGCGAGATGCTCTCCAAGATGCTCACGAGCAAGCACGGCATCAAGCACGAGGTCCTCAACGCCAAGCAGCACGAGCGCGAGGCCCACATCGTCGAGAACGCCGGCCAGCTCGGCGCGGTCATGATCGCCACCAACATGGCCGGCCGCGGCACCGACATCAAGCTCGGCGCCGTCACGCGCGAGGCCCTTCTCGACCACTGGCTCCGCCGGGGCATCTGCTCGCGCGAGCTCACGGTCGACGCGACCGACGAGCAGGTGCGCGAGAACGTCTACCGCAAGATCGCGCCGCGTGAGCTCGAGATTCCCAAGCGCGAGGCCGAGGAGATGCCCGTCGCGGACCTCGAGCTCCGGCTCCTCCGCCGCTGGGCCGTCAACCACACCTGGGTCAATCCCAAGAAGATCGACACCATGCCCGCCGAGGCGCTCAAGCAGGAGCTCGACCGCCACGGCCGCTGCCTGCTCCACCGCATCGGCTGGTTCAACTCCGTCGAGGACCTCGGTGGCCTGCACGTCATCGGCACCGAGCGGCACGAGTCCCGCCGCATCGACAATCAGCTCCGCGGCCGCTCCGGCCGCCAGGGCGACAACGGCTCGTCGCGCTTCTTCGTCTCGCTCGACGACGAGCTGATGAAGCGCTTCGCCGGCGAGCGCACGATGAAGATCCTCGCCACCCTCGGCATGCGCGAGGGCGACGCGATCGAACACCCGATGCTCAGCAAGAGCGTCGAGCGGGCCCAGCGCAAGGTCGAGGAGTGGAACTTCCAGGGCCGCAAGAACCTGCTCGAGTACGACGAGATCATGGAGCACCAGCGCCGGGCCTTCTACGGCCTGCGCCAGCGCGTCATCGAGGGCCGCGACGTCAAGGGCCTCATCTTCGACTACATCGAGCAGGCCGTGGGCACCGCGTGCGACGACTTCCTCGACAAGGGCTACGCCGCGCAGTGCGCCGCCGAGTACGCCCGCCAGGTGATCGACGTGCCGATCGAGCCCGAGCGGCTCCGCGGCCTCGACCAGATCGACATGGAGAAGCGCATCCGCGCCGACGCACGCGAGGAGGTCCGCCAGCAGATCAGCGTGACCATGGGCGAGTACATGCCCACCGAGGGCAGCGAGTTCGCCATGGACTTCGACGCCGAGGGGCTGGCCCGCTGGGCAAAGGTCCACTTCGGCGTGGACCTCGACCCCGAGCAGCTGCGGCGCGAGGGCACCGCCAGCCGGCGGGCCATCGAGGACCAGCTCGCCGAGGCCGCGGCCGAGCGCATCGCGTCGGCCAACCTCGACGGCTTGTCCCAGTTCACCGAGCGCGACTACGGCGCGAAGGAGCTCTCGAAGTGGACCGAGCGCAAGTTCGGCTTCACCGTCAGCGTCGAGGAGATCACCAAGGCCGAGCAGACCGGGCGCGACCAGGTCGTCGAGATCATCCTGAACAAGGCCCGCGAGCTCTACGCCCGGCGCGAGGTCGAGTACCCCGTGGACTTCGCCATGGACATGACCATGGCGCTCATGCGGCAGAACCCGCAGGTCGCCGCCCAGCAGCTCGTGAACTGGGCCAACCAGCGCTTCGAGCTGGGCTGGACCATCGAGCAACTCACACGCACCCCGCCCAACAGGGTGCGCGAGGAGCTCGCCGCTGCGTCAAAGAAGTACGTCGAATCCGGCAAGCTGCAGACGATGCTCGACGACGCGCTCGCCCTGAAGGACCACGCCGCCCGCGTCGAGTTCTTTAAGGAGAAGCTCAAGGCCGAGTGGCCCGACACCAACCGCCGGCTCGAAGGCGAGGAACTGGAGAACGCCGTCATCTCCAAGGTTGAATCGACGCTCCGCGGCGAGCTGCTCTACTTCGAGCGCACGCTCCTGCTCGAGACGCTCGACCCCGCGTGGAAGGACCACCTCTACGCGATGGACCAGCTCCGCGACTCCATCGGTTTCCGCGCCTTCAGCCAGCGCGACCCCAAGATCGAGTACAAGCGCGAGGGCTCGGCCCTCTTCCAGCAGATGGGCGAGAACGTCCGCGACAAGGTCACGGACTTCGTCTTCAAGGCCCGCATCTCGCCGCAGTTCTCCGCGCCGCCGCCCGCGGCTCCGCCACCGTCTGCGCCCCGCCCCCCCGCTCCTGCTCCCGCCGGCCCTGGCCCGGCGTCCTCGGCCGGTCTCTATACGCCGCCATCGAGCGGTGGAATGGCCGCCGGTGTCATCGCCGGAGCGGGCCTGGGCACGGTCGTCGCGCCGCTCCCCCCGCAGC
>JAEYNG010000303.1 GCA_023412695.1 Planctomycetota bacterium
CATCAACTCGCGCGAGCTGGAAGACCGGCAGAAAGAGCTGCTCCGCGACCTGAAGACGGCGCAGGAGGCCCAGCGACTGATCATGCCGCCCGACGAGGGGCAGCACGGCGCGATCCGCTACGCCGTCCGCCAGCAGTCTGGCCGCTTCGTCGCCGGCGACCTGTTCGACGTGGTCGAGCTCGGCGCGGGACGTGTCGCGATCTTCCTCGGCGATGTCGCCGGAAAAGGCATCGGCGCGGCCATCCTGATGGCCACCGCCCAGACGCACCTGAACGCATCGCTCAAGGTCCACGACGACGCAGCGAAGGCCGTGACCGAGGTCAATCGCTACATCTCGCATCACTCCGCCGCGAACAAGTTCATCTCGCTCTGGCTCGGTGTGTTCGATTCGAACGATCGCTCGGTGACGTATGTCGACGCGGGGCACGGTCACTGGCTCAGCGTCACGCCGGGCGAGCCGATCCAGCGGATCGAGTCTGCCGGCGGCATCCCGCTGGGCATCGACGCGGACTTCGAGTACAAGTCCGAGCGGCTCGCGCTCGCCCCCGGCAGCCGCGTGATCCTGTTCTCCGACGGTGTTGTCGAGCAGCCGGGGGCCAGCGGACTCTACGGGCTGAAGCGTGCGATAGACGCGATCTCGAAGTGCAACGACTTCCGCGAGGATGTCGCGTGCCTGTTCAAGTCCGTGCGTGACTACGCCGCGACGCCCGATGCGCTCGCCGACGACACGACGGTCGCGAGCGTGCAGTTCACCTGAAGCAGATCAGTTCTTCGGCTCGAGCCGGCCGCGCAGGTTCGGCTGCCGGCGGCCGTACTCGTTCTCGACGTACTGCGGCGCGTGGCGGTTGCGGACCGCGTCGTACCGGTCGAACGGCGACCGCTCCTCGTTGGGCGCGAGCAGGGGCTTGGAGCAGCCGGCCAGCGTCGCGGCCGCCGCGCAAAGGCACAAGGCGGCACACGTCGGCAGCAGGCTCGCAGGGTTGGATCGCTTCATCGCGGGCGATTGTAACCGGCACGCGGGCACGGTGGCTCAGAGGTCAAGGCGGCCGTCCGGCGTGACACCCGCTTCGCCGCGTGCGACGCACTGGCGAATCCCCTCGTACACCGCCGCGCACACCGCCGTAGCGAGGTTTAGCGAGCGTTCGCCGGGCGCCATGGGGAAGGTGACGAGCCGGTCGGCGTGTTCGGTGATCAGCGACTCCGGAAGGCCGCGCGTCTCCTTGCCGAACACGAGGTGGTCGCCTCGGCGGAGATCGACGTCCCACGCCGGTCGCTTGGCCTTCGTCGAGAAGAACCACAGGCGTGCGTCGGGGAACCCGCGCCTGTACGCGTCCCAGTCGTCGTGCTCGCGCGGCTGCAGCCGTGGCCAGTAGTCGAGCCCCGCGCGCCGGCAGGCCTTCTCCGATGTGTCAAACCCCAGCGGGCGGATGAGGTGCAGCGAGCACCCGCACGCGATGCACGTGCGCCCCACGTTGCCCGTGTTGTTCGGAATCTCCGGCTCGTGCAGGACGATGTGGAACAGCGGGCCGCTCAGCGCCTCTTCTCCGCTTCCCGCCGTGCCTTCACGCCCGGATCAACGTCGAGCAGGGTCTTGATGGACGCCTTGAAGCCCGGGTCCATCGGATGGCCCTGCCAGCGGATCACGCCGTCGGACGAGAGCACGACGATGTGCGGGATGCCGCGCACGCCCATGGCGTTGTTGAGCCGGCCGTTGAGGTCGATCGCCTGCGTGTACTCGTGCTTCTTCTTCGCCAGGAAGGACTTGACCTTGTCCTCCGACTCGGAGCTCAGCCCCATGACGACGACATCGTCCTTGTGCTCCTTCTGCAGCGTGTCGAGGTGCGGCATCGCGGCGACGCACGGCCCGCACCACGTCGCCCAGAAGTCGATCACGGTGACCTTGCCCTCGCGGTCGGGCTTGTCGGTCAGGTACTTCTCCTGCCCCAGCCCGCCGCCGGGCAGGGGCTTGCCCTGCAGGTTCGTCGCGCTGAGCTGGCCGGAGTTCACCGTCGGCCACTTCGCCGAGGCGTACGCCGACGCCGGCGGGGCGTCGTACTTGCCCTTGCGCTTCGCGCCCTTGTCAGCGGCGTCGGTCTTCGGCGCGCCCGCGGCGGCCTTGGCCTGCTCGGCCGACTCGGCGACCAGCTGCGTCACCGCGTCGCCGAGAGAGTCGGTCATGATGTCGGCGTAACGCATGTTCCCCGCGCGATCGATGAGGAAGATGTCGGGGTGCGCGTCCGAGCCGATCTGCTTGGTGAACTCGCCCTTTTCGTCGTGCGCGACGATGAAGTTGACCTTGCTGCTCCCCATCGTCTGCGCGGCGTTTTCCCAGCCGTTGCGGTCGTGCACGCCCACGACAACCAAGCCCTGCCCCTTGTGCTCTTCGTGGAGCTTCTGAGCCGCCTGGAGCGCCTTCGCCGAGCCGTTATTCCAGCTCGCCCAGGTGATGATGCACACCACCTTGCCGTTGAGCGCGTCGGCCGTGAGCGGCGCGGTGCCCATCCACGAGTTAAGCGACCGCCACGTTGTGTGGTCGAAGGCTGCCCCCTGCATCGCGTCCATCTTCTCGCGGTGCTTGCCGCGGCCCTCGGGCTTCACGTCCGCGCCCAGCGAGACGGTGGAGAGCGAGAGCGACGCCGCGAGCCCGATCACACGAAGTGCGTTCATGATGCTGCCTCCAGAGAATGCCTGACGGGGGTGGTCATGCCGGAGCGTTGATCAGCGGGTGCCGCTCTTGGCCGCGGCGTCCTCGGCCTTGCGCCGGGCCTGCACGCCCGGGTCGATGTTGATGAACCGGTTCATCGTGGTGTGGAACGTGTCTTCGCCGGGGTGCCCGAGCCATCTCAGCACGCCGTCAGAAGTGATGATCATCGTGACGGCGATCTCGTCGATCGAGCGGCCGAACACGGGGATCGCGTCGGTGAAGACCGAGATCTGGTACGTGCCCGCGCCGAGCATGTGATTCAGCGAGCGGTTGTCGCGCACGGACTGCACGATGCGGGCGATCCGCTGCTGCAGCTCGGCCTTCTCGCGGTCGTCGAGGTTCTGCTCCCGCCGCGGGTCCGGGTACACCCACCCGACGACCACCGCGTCGCGCTCGTAGATGTCCTGGATGCGGTTCATCGTGCTGAACACGTTCATCATGTCGCGCCAGTTCGGCTCGATCAGGTAGAGAACCGTCAGCTTGCCCTTCGTGTCGGGGCGCGGTCCCGGCCAGCCCTCCTCGGGCAGAGCGAGCACCGGCGCTTCCTTGTTGATCTTGTCGACCGCCTGGTCATACGCCGGGCTGGCGTTGTTCGCGCTCTTGGCGAGCTTGGGCCACTTCACCTTGGCGAAGACCTCCGGCTCGGGCACCTCGAACTGCACCGTCGGCGCCTCACCCGGCTTGACGCGCCCGGAGACGTCGCGGACGCGCGTGCGGTCACGCTCCATCGCGGCCTTCCGCGCCTCGATGTCGCTCAAAATCTTGCCCGCGGTGTCCGCCGTTTCTCCCAGAAGCTCCTTCACCGCCGTCTCCACCGAATCCGTCTCGACATCCGCATAGCGGAGCTGCCCGGCGCGGTCGATGAGGTAGAAGTCGGGGTCCTGGTCGATGAGCAAACCTTGGCGGAACTTGCTCTTCTCGTCCGCCGCGTAGGGGATCGAAAGGTTGAGCGACTTGGCCGCCTCCGCCGCGGAGGCGAACTCGCGCGGGTTGTGCACGCCGACGACCACGAGGCCCTTGTCGCCGTACTGCTTGCTCAGCGACTCGGCCTTGCGAGCGGCCATGTGCGTCGGCTTGTACCACCCGGACCATGTCACGATCAGGACGACCTTGCCGGCCGTCGATTCGGCCGTCACCGGCGTGCCGGACCAGTTGCTCAACTCGCCCCAGAGCGCGCTGTCGAACGGCTTGAGCTGCAGCGAGTCGAGCTGCGTCCGCCGCGCGCCGCTCCCCTCCATGCGAACGGACTGCGCTATCGCGGGCGAGGAGAGGC
>JAEYNG010000316.1 GCA_023412695.1 Planctomycetota bacterium
CTGCATCCGCGCCGCGGCGGACAACCCCGACCTGCTCACCAAGCGCCTCATGCTCCTCGTCGCCGGCGCAGTCGCCGCTCGCCACGTCGACATGGACCCCGACTCCGCCTCCGACGCGCGCGAGGCCGCCGAGCTCTTCATCGATCACCACTGCGGCCCCCTCCACGCCAACGCCTGACGCGCACGCCGCCCTGCCGGCTCGAATCCGCGTTCATCCGCGGCCCCTCGCGGCGAACCGCCCCGGAAGGACCTACCCCGCGCGCCTGAACAGATCCAGGAACCGATCCTCGTACTGCTTGAACACCCCGAGCTTGTCGAGCTCCTGCTTCAGATCAACCGCTTTGCGGTGGTTCTTCCTCGCCTCATCGAACAGCTCCTCCAGCCGCCGGCGCGTGGCCAGGTCCAGCCCCGCCTTCTCCTTCTCTTTCTCCGCAGCGGCCGTCTCCGGCTCCTCCTCCGCCACCTGCTCGGCCAGCTCCTCCAGCCGAACCGGTTCCGTCGACCCGCTCTCCATCCGCTCGCGCAGCAGCACCAGCAGCCTGTTCACGCGCTCCGCGTGACGGTTGATCTCCGTCAGATCGACCTCGACGCCCGTCAGCCGGGTGAACGCAGCAATCACCGCGCTCGCCGCGCCCGGGTTTGCGATCTGCGCCGCGTAATACGGGATCTCGCCCAGCAGGCACACGCCCGGCAGCCCCCCCACCGCCGCCGCGCCCACCATCAGCCCGTTCATCCCGCCGATCTCCCCCTCGCCCAGCGGATCGATCCCCGCAGCCGTCAGCTCGTCGATCATCTCCGGCATCGTCGCCGCCCCGTAGACCTTCGGCGTCTCGGTCGGCTCCACCTGCGTCGCCACCGACGCGAACGTCAGCACGTGATCGACACCGTCCTGCCGCACACGATCAAGAAGGTCTCGCGCATGCGTCATGCCGCGGCTGTCCGGCTGCGCCTCGGCGATGAGCACCGTCACCGTCGGACCGTCCTCGCCGACCTTGCCCGAGTAGATCATCGTCTGCGGCGGCGTCGGAACCTGCACGTGCCCGCCGCGCACCATCACCGCGCCGACCTCCACGCGCCCCGCGCCGTCGATCACCGCGACGGGCTCGAGGTTCAACTGCTTCACGAGATACCCGCACGCGATCACCGCGACGTTGCTCATCCCGGGCCACGCCGCCACAAGCCAGTGCCGTGTAGATTTGTTGAGGTCCATAGAAAGCCCCTTCCGTGTCACTCTGCACCGCCACGATGACAGGTTGATGAAGTTAGTACGGCCGATCCGGTCATCTTGTGCAAGCGGAGTGCCAATCAGGACTTGCCCTGATCAAACGCGCGCAAAAAAGGCCCGCTGCACCCATGGCAGCGGACCCTCGTATCCCCGATCGAGTCTCAGAGGCCGGGCCGACGCGGCCCGCAAGGAGAGAGGTGTCAATCCATCATCAGCACCCTGCGAACCATGTGCTGAGGAACGCGAAGATGTCCGGCACCGTGATGCCCGCGACGCCATCCACATCCGCACGCGGGTCCTGCGCAAACCACGCGCTGAGGTACGCGAAGATGTCCGGCACGGCGCGCTCGCCGTCACCGTCGAAGTCGGCGGCGCAGCCGCCGGCCACCTCGCCGGTGTACTCGAACGTCACCAGCGTGTCGCCGCCGTTCGCGCCCGCCCACGCGCCAACCGCCAGGTAGTACGTCTGCCCGGCCGCGAGCTCCGCCGTGATGTCGAACTCCCGCGTGATGAACCACCCGTTGATCGGGCTGTCGCACGCGATCTCCGTCAACGCCCCGCACGACCCGCCGAACAGCGCGCCGCCCGGCGAATACAGGTACTGATCGAAGTTCGTGCCCTCGCCATGCACCGTGAGCGTGCCCGCGGTCGCGGTCGTGATCTTGTACCACACCGCGTTGTTCAGCACGCCGCCCTGCCCGATGCACGTCGGCTGCGGAGCGTCCGCATCGGCGAGCAGCGTCGAGACCTCCGCCTGCCACGACGACGAATCAACCGTCGCCGCGCTCACGCAGTGGTCGTTCGAAGGCGGGACGGGCGTCTCGAACTCCACGCTGAGCGTGGTGCCATACCCGATCGCCCCGTTCCCCTCAGACACGCTCGCCAGCAGGTAATACGTCGTCCCGCCGGTGAGCGCGATCGGCGCGCCCGTCTGCCCGAAGCCCGGGCACACGACCTGCGTCAGCGACCCGCACGAGCCGGTGAACACCGTCACCCGCGCCTCGCGTGACCCGTCCGACGTGCTCGCACTCGCCACCAGCCACGCGTTGCTCGCCGGCGTGAACGTATACCACACGCCCGCCAGCGCGGGCTGCTGGTTGTCGAACAGGCACACCGTGCCGTCATCACCCGCGATCGTGATATCGGTCGTCGCGTCAAACGGCATCGCGCCGATCACCTGAGCAGTCGCGCACGTGTCGTTCGCCACCGCCGGCGGCGCGGGCAGCGGCCCGTCCACCGTCAGCTCCATCATCCCGCGTTGGTTGTTGTCGTACGCAACACGCAGGTACACCGTCTCGTTTGCGCCGATCAGCAGCGTCGCCGCCGCCGCCAGCTCGTTCTCCGACTGCGCATCGCCCGAGTTCGAGCAGATGATCGCCGGGCCGTCACACGCGTTCAGCACGTGCAGCGTCGTCCGCGGCGAATCCGGGAACGCCGGATAGTCTGTCGCGACCCGGTAGTACCCCTCCGCCGGCGCGGTGAAGCTGTACCACAGGCCGTAGAAGTCACCGAGCCCCACGCCGTTCCCGCAGTCGATCTCGCTCCCCGTCGGCGCACCGTTCGTATCGACCGCCACAGGCACGCCCACTGACACCGGCTCCGCATCGGCGCACACCGCGTTGCCCGCGGCCGGACCCTGCGTCAGCACCCACATCGCAAAGTCGTCCTGTGTCGCGCCCTGGCCCGCGACACGCAGCTTGATCGTCTCGCCCGCCCCCACCGCGACCACCAGCGTCATGTCCGGGTTCGTCAGCGGGTTGTACGCCTGGCAAGACAGAACATCCCCGCCGCACCCGTCATACGCCGTGAGCGTCGCCGCGGTATTGAACGAACCCGGCGCGATCGTGAACGCGTACAGGTTGTCCGTCGCCATCGGCGAGGTGAACGTGAACCACACGTCAAACTTGTCCTCCGACCCGCACGCCGACTCACCGCCGCCCGTCGCGTGCACGGTCGTCCACTCCGTGATCGAGTCCGGGAACAGCTCCGCGGCCGTCGCGCACACGTCGTTCACCGGCACCACCGGCGCAGTCCCCTCCGAAACCGCAAGCGAGAAGTTCGCCTGCACCGGGTCGCCCAACGTCTCGCTCCACGGGTCCCACGGCAGCACCGACGCCACTCGCACGTAGTACGTCTCACCCGCCTGCAGGAACACGCCCGTGATGAACGCGTTGAACCCGTCGAACTGCCCGCACCCCGTCAGCGGCCCATTGTCGTTGCACGCGAGCACGTTCCCCGGCGTCGCCGGGCACGCCGAGTGCACCGACAGGATCGTGTCGAACTCCGACCCGCATGTGTTGAACGCGTAGTACCCGTCGCTCGTCGGCGAGAACGAGTAGAACACGTCCGCCCCGCCCGCAAACCCGGGCGCGGTGGTCGAGCACAGCGCGGCGTTATCGAGCTCGAAGCTCGTCGTCGCACCGAAGTTGTTTGTATTGACCGGCACGCCGAACGTCAGCGGCAACGCGCCCGCGCACTCGTCGTTCGCCGGCGCGGGCAGAGGTCCCGCCGTCACGGTGAAGCCCTGCTCCACCCACGACCCCACGCGCACCGTCACGGGGAACGTCCCCCACATGTAC
>JAEYNG010000382.1 GCA_023412695.1 Planctomycetota bacterium
GAAGAGCCAAACGAGACGGCGGAGGTAGAGCGCGTAGAAGGTGGTGGCCTGCCCGCCGCGCTTGAACACGCTGTGCATCTGCAGGGCGAGCCCCATTCCAAAGAGCATGGAGAAGAGGGGGTAGAACTTTCCCATGCAGAAGATGTGGACGAAGTAGAACCAGAACCTCGTGAGCGGGTCGTCGGACTCGGGGATGGGGGAGACGAACCGGCCGAAGGGCTCGGCGAAGGACTGGATGTTGACGAAGAAGATGCCCAGGAGCGCAAAGCCGCGGGTGACGTCGATCGCGAGGAGGCGGTCGGCGGCCTGCGACGGGGCGGGGACTGTTTGAAGCGCTGGCGCGGCGGTCGTCATGCGGACCTTCCTCGGTGGCGGTGTTCACCGGCTTCGCGGGTGACAAGCCTACCAGAAGTCGATCGATGAGCGTGGCGTGCGCATGAAAAAAGGCGCGCGGCCGGTGGCGGCTCGGCCGAGCGCCCTTGCGCGAGGAGACCATCGGATGGGTCTCCGGATGGGCAGAGCAGGCCCGACGGCGTCCCTGCCGTCAGCCTTGACGCCGCGGCCGCTTCCTTGCGATGCGACGCGCTCCGTCCGATGGAGACCGATCTACGAGTCCGTTCGTGTGTGGTCCGGACCTCGCGGGGTACTGATTCGTGATGTCAAACCCGCTGAACGCCTCGTCTCCGAAGCGGGCGGGTGGGCTCCGTCCCAACCCGTATCTCTCTCTCAATCCATCTCTCTACTCTCGAACCTCTCTCTTAACTCCCGGCGGGGCGGCCGCTTTTCTTTGCTTCGATCCTCGCCACCAGGTGGGGCAAGGCGTTGAAACGCTCTTCCAGTTTCGACTTCCACGAGGCACGGTCCCAGATCTCGAGGCGGTTCAGGACACCGACGATCACCACTTCTGACTTCAGGCCGGTGAGTTCGAGGTGGGTCTTGGGGAGGGCTACCCGTCCGGCGCTGTCCATCTCGATGCGTTCCGCGAGGCCGAACAACTGCAGCTCGAGCTCCGATTCCTCTTCACCCGGGGTGAGGGTCGCGGCGTGTCGAGCGGCGAGGTTCTTAAACTCCTTCTCGGTGTAGAGCCGAACACACCCCTTCGGCCATGGGACGCAGTACCAGGCGTTCCCGTCCCGCTCGGCGTCCCACTGGTTGCGGACCTTCGCCGGGACGGAAACCCGCAGCTTGGAGTCGATGTTGTGCTCGGAGTGGCCTGTGAAGAGCACTGAAGGGGACTCCCGGTCGCGGTCATGGGATTATCTCCCACTCTGCAACACAATGCAACACCTTTCGGCACTTCTGGACCACTTGGGGATAGTTTGCGGACGCTCTCCGGGCCTATCCAAACAGAGTCAGGCGAGGATGACTCGCTGCACCTTGTTTCGGGTGGTACACTGATCCCAAGACCTCGTGGGACACCGTCCCGCGCTGCGCAGAGTGTGCGCGGTCCGGACGGGGTGTCCACGTGGTGGAGGCGCCGGAGGCATGAACGGATCGACGTCGCCCGAGTTTGAGCGGGTGATGGGGCTGTTGCCCTCGATGACGTGCGTGCTGACGTCGGCGTATGAGCAACGCCGCGGGGGCGTGCTCGTGCGCCGCGCGATGCAGTGCGCCGACGAGCCGGTGTGCATCGCGGTCGCGGTGCCGACGGGTCATCGCATCGCGACGTTGATCCGCGACAGCCACAGCTTTGCGTTGTGCCTGCTGGACCGGTCGAACCGGCTGCTGATCCGCAAGTTCGATGCTCGCGAGGAGAGCGACGCGTTCGACACGATCGAGACGATCCGGCTGGTGAGCAACTCGCCCATCCCGGCGCGGGCGATGGCGGCGATCGACTGCGAGGTCGTGCGGCACTACGACCTGGAGGCGGATCACGAGATCTATGTCGGGCAGGTGTTGGGGGTAAAGGCGATGAATCTGGTGATCGATCAGGTGATTCCAGAGCCGGGGATCGTCGCCGCGTCGCCGATCGCGCCGGCGGGGCACGTCATCAAGCCGGCCGCGACGCTTTCGCCGGGCGAGCTTCCGGCGGTGATCACGCGGGCAGCAGGCTGAGGATTGCCCGTTTCATCTGTTCATCGAAACGAGATTCGCTGAAGCGCTCGGCGTTGGCACGGCAGCGTGCAGACCAGATGAACTGTTCCCGCAGATTGGCCGCGGCGATGCGTTGCGCGGCGTCAGCGAGCGATTCCGGCGTGGGGTCGTTGACGAGTGCACCGGTCTGCTCGGGGAGCACGCTGTCGAGCGCGCCGCCCGCACCCGAGGCCACGACAGGCAGCCCGCACGCCTGGGCCTCGACGGCGACGATGCCGAAATCCTCGATCTGCGGGAAGAGGAGCACCGCGGCGCGCCGGTAAAGGTCGCGCAGTTGTTCGTCGTTCACGCGGCCGCGGAACTCGGTGGTGGGGGCGGCGAGCGGGCGGAGCGATCGCTCGTGCGAGCCCGAGCCGACGATGACGAGACGCTTGCCGGCGAGCTTCGCGGCGGCAATTGCGAGATCGACGCGCTTGTAGGGTTCCAATGCGCCGACGCAGAGCCAGAAGTCTTCACGCGGCGTGGCGGGGGCGGGCGTGAAGAACTCGGTGCGCACCGGCGGGTGGATGACACCCGCGTCGCGTCCAAAGCAGCGCAGAACTTCGCGGGCCGTGTGCGTGGAGTTGGCGATGAACTGTGTGACGT
>JAEYNG010000018.1 GCA_023412695.1 Planctomycetota bacterium
GTCTTGCGGAGCGCCGAGAGCTCCGCCCACGACTCGAAGTCGTAGTTGATGTACTTGCCCTCGTCGACGTGGATGACCTCGGCGAGCTCGCGGCAGAGCAGCGAGAACGCGCGACGGGCCGAGACGACCCGCACTGCGACATACAGCTTGTTGAGGACGAGCACCTTGGAGTCGAGGGCGGAGGCGAGGGCCATCGGCCCTGCCCCCCCCAATGGGCCAGCCAGAAGCGACTCCGACCCCCCGGCCGCTTCTTCGAGGGCGGCCTGTCGGATCGGGGCGTTTCTGGCCCGTGGGGCGCTCATACACACTCTCCGTCGCCTTCCGGCGGCAGTGAGTTCACAAATTTGTGCCAGACGAGCATAGGGGCAACCCATTTCCGTGTCGAGTCGGCAGGGAAGGCCTGTGTTCGGGCTGACGGAAGATTCACAAATGTGGAGTTCGGTGGGCTAGTCGAGCATTTTGACGGTTTGCGGTAATAACCAGAAGGGGGCAGCACCCGTGGAGTTTGCGATGCAAGACCGTGCCGCGCATCACGCCGCTGCGCAAAGCGTCTTCCAAAGAAGACGCATCTGGATCAACTCCGGCGCGATCTTCAGTGCGTCGGTGTTCTTCTTCCTTGCGATAGCGCTTTTCACTGTTGCCGTCATGAGGAACTTTGCAGGCCGCGGTTCAGCCGCCCGCGCGGCGGCGACGTGTGAGCAACGAACTTCAATGGTGAGACTGATTGAGTCGTACCAACTCGCGACCGGGGCGTACCCAGTTACACTCGACCAGCTTGTCCCCGTTTACACACCAAGCGTGCCGCTCGATGGCTGGAGCAGACCGTACCGCTATCTGGTGACGCCGGGAGGTCCTGGCTCGTTTGATCTCTGGAGCGACGGGCCGGATGGCGTTTCCGGGACCTCTGACGACATTCGCTGAGAGCGTGTGGAGGCTCGTGGATGGATTGGCCCCGCACAACAAGGCGACGCCTTCTCAACGCTGTTGTGCTCATGGCGATGTTGACGCTTGCGTTATACGCAGCGAGCTTCCGCTGGGCGTTCTCGTTCCATCACCCGCAGGGCACGGTCGTGATCCTCGCGACGCGCGGGCTGGTGCACGTGCAGCACTACTCTGTCGCGGCGGTGAACCCGCCAGCACCTGTTGACAACGTCTGGCGTGTGAGCCGCACGGCGGGCCGCGTCCTCTGGCTGCCGCGATACAGCAACATCGGCGGCTGGAAGATCGTCAGCCTGCCGCTCTGGCTGCCGATGGGGTGCATCGCCGCGGGGCTGGTGGTGCGTGCAGTCGAGCGGCGCCGGCGGCGGCGGTCCGGCGAGTGCGCCGATTGCCGGTACGACCTCGCCGGGCTGTGCGCTGATGAGCACGAACGAGTCACCTGCCCCGAGTGTGGTGCACGCACCTTGTTGCGACGAGGAGGCCGCGGCGTGAAGAACAAGGACCTTTGGCGGAGCGGCCGCGACGACGCCCACGCTGGAGTCTCGGCCGCTCACTCGCGGTCAGCGGCGTGGTGATATTTATCGTTGTGGGCGCGGTCTGGCTCAGTGTGCTCGTTCCGCTTGAAGCCAGGGCGGCGCGGCGGCGCACGCAGGTCGAGCAGACCGCGGTACTGCTCGACCGCCTGATCGCGCAGATTGAGGCGGCTGCGGGCGCGGCGACGGAGTATCCGACGAAGCTCAGCGAAGTGAACGCGGCGTTGAAGGCAGACACCGCGGTTGACGCGTGGGGACGCGCGATCCTCTTCTTTCCATGGAAGCCGGAGTCGCCGTATTTCGCGGTCATGAGCGCGGGCGCCGATGGCTTTGTCGGCAATGACGATGATGTGAGCCGCGTGTCGCGCATGTGGCCCGACACACCGCCGGCGCGTGAGCGATCACCCGCTAATTGGATTACGGAGAACTGGTGGCCAGGTGGCACACCATGATCCGGCATGTGCCCTCAGTGCCTGAAATGCCGCATGCCGGTGATCAGGCACGCCACACCGTGCTTCTGGCACAGATCGAGTGTTTCCTGATCGCGCTTCGAGCCGCCGGGGTGGACGATGAGCTTCACGCCCGCGTTGATCAGCACCTCCGGCCCGTCGGGGAACGGGAAGAACGCGTCGCCGGCCGCGACGGCGCCCTGTGCGTTCGCGCCGGCCTTGGCCACTGCGAGACGGCACGCGGACACGCGGTCCACCTGCCCGGAGCCGACGCCAAAGAGGCGGATGCACGGCGAGGTATCGCCGTCGGTCGCTGCGGCGGTGTCGATCCCGCCGATCACGATCGCGTTGCTCGACACGAACTTGACGACCGTCTCCATCGCGATCGCCGCGGCGAAGAGATCAGGCGAGGGCTCAGACCCGGCCTTGCGCTCCCAACGCGTGGGCTCGGACGGCGCGACATCGCGGTCCTGCACGACCATGCCGCCCGGGACTGAGCGGTACTCGAGCTTGCGGGCGACCGATGCCGGGTGATCGCCGACGGCGAGCAGACGGACATTCGCCCAGCGTTCCCGCAGCATGGCGAGCGCATCATCAGCAAAGTCCGGCGCGACGATCACCTCGAAGAAGTGCTTGGGGTCGGCGATGATCTTCGCCGCACCGGCGTCGATCGGCTGGTTCGTCGCGAGGATGCCGCCGTACGCAGCGACCGGGGCGCCCGCGACCGCGCGGTCGATCGCCCGCGCAAGCCCCTTGGCCATCGCCGCCCCGCAGGGGTTGGTGTGCTTCACGACCACCGCGCACGCCGGGAACTCCGCCAGCGCGGGGGTGGCGGTGATCTTGCCGAGCGCACGCGCTGCTTCGAGCGCGGCGGCGGCGTCGAGGATGTTGTTGTACGACAACTGCTTGCCGTGGAGTTGGCGCGCGTTCACCACCGTCGGCCCGATCGAGGACGGGTCGCGATAGAGCGCGGCCTCCTGGTGCGGGTTCTCGCCGTAGCGAAGCTCGTCCACCTTCGTGTACGAGATCTTCAGCACCTGCGGGAACGCGCCCGGCGTGCGGCGGCCGAGGAACGTGGCGATCGATGCGTCGTACTCGGCGGTCTTCGCGAACGCGGCGGTCGCCAGTTCCGCGCGGGTGCGGAGCGTCGTCGCGCCGCTGTTGGCGTCCATCTCGGAGATCAGCCGGTCGTAGTACTGCGGCGAGGGGACGACCGTCACCCACTGGTAGTTCTTCGCCGCGCCGCGGATCATCGCCGGCCCGCCGACGTCGATGTTCTCAATCGCCTCGGAGAGCGAGACGCCGGCCTTACTCACCGTCTCCTCGAACGGGTAGAGGTTGATGCACACGAGGTCGATCGGCGTGATGCCGTGCGTCTTCAGGAACGCCTCGTGCTCCGGCAGGTCGCGCACGGCCAGCAGCCCGCCGTGCACCGCGGGGTGCAGCGTCTTGACGCGCCCGTCAAGCCCCTCAGGGAATCCGGTGACCTTTTCGACGGGGATGACGTCGATCCCCGCCGCGGCGAGTGCCTTGGCCGTGCCGCCGGTGGACACGATCTCGACGCCGCGCTCGCGCAACGCGCGGGCGAACGGGACCAGGTCGGTCTTGTCGCTGACGGAGAGGAGCGCCCTGCGGATCGTGACGAGTTCGGGCATCGGCGGCCTGGGTCTGAAAGGGTTCCGTCGGTGCGGGTCAGTTCCGCGGCACGAGCTTGAAGACAACGCCGTTGGCGCTCGCGCCGTACAGGTTGCCGTCCACGAACGGCTGCGAACGCAGGAACACGACGCGGTCGAGCTTCACGGTGTCGATCACGCTGCCGCGGGCCGGATCGACCGTCGTCGCAGTGGCGGTAGACGGGTTCCAGAAAATGAGCCGGCCCTTGCGGACGGCGATGAGCGTGCCGTGCACGTCCTTTGTCTGCCAGAGGACATCGCCCGACGAGCTGGAGAACGCCGTCATGCCCGGCGTGCCAAGGTCGCAGTAGACGACCCCGTCGTGGAACACCGGCGCGGAGCGGAGCGGCTCCTCGGTGCGGTAGCGCCAGAGTTGCGAGCCGTCGTCGCGATTGATCGCATACAGCGAATGGTCGAGGCTGGCCACGAACAGCGTGGTGTCGGACCTGCCGAGCGACGAGCCCGGGCCCGCGAAGATCCGGCCGCGGCCCTGCGAGAAGCCCGTGGTGGCGTTGACGATCAGGACCTCGCCGCGCGAGGAAACAAGGCCGACGATCTCGCTGTCGCCGAACCGGACTGGGTCAGCCTCGACCACGCCATCGAGCGTCGAGCCCCACTGGCGGAAGCCGTTAAGGGTCAGATGCCCGAGGACCTGCCCGTCGGAGCAGCCGTAGACCAGCACGTCGCCGACCTTCACCGGACGAGTGTTGACAACCTTTTCCAGACGCTGCTTGTCAACGAGGTTGCCCGTCTCGATGTCGAAGAAGTACGCCTCCGACTCGCTCGAGCAGATGATTCGGTTGTTGTCGCGGATGTTGCCGGTGAACTTGGTGAGACGG
>JAEYNG010000108.1 GCA_023412695.1 Planctomycetota bacterium
ACACCAGCGTGCTCGCCACCGCCACCACCAACCGCAATCGCCTCCGAACACGCCGCATTCAATCCGCCTCTCACCCTCTCTCCGCCTCCGCGCCTTAGCACGAGGCTACTCCTCATCCACGACACCCGATGCGCCGGCCTCCCCATACCTGATCCACTCCAGGCACAGCCCATGCGCCGGCAGCGTCGAGCCCGCCATCCGCCGGTTCCCCGTGCGCAACGCCTCCCGCACGCGCTCCGGCCCGCACTTGCCGTTCCCCGCCTCCACCAAGGTCCCGGCGATGATTCGCACCATGTTCCACAGGAACCCGTTGCCCCACACGCGGATCACCAGCTTCTGCACCTCACCCTCCGCCTCGCCGTTGGCGGCATCGTCGAGCGGCCAGGCGTGCTCGCCCGATCCGTCCCCGCGTTGCCCATTCGCCCCCTTGCTCTCTTCCTCCACCACCTCACACCCAAAGACCGTCCGCACCGTCGTCAGCCGTCCGTGCCCCGTCGCCGCGAACGCCTTGAAGTCGTGCGTCCCCACGATCTCCGCCGCCGCCGCGCGCATTGCCGAAACATCCAGCCGCTGCCACAGGTGCATCACCGTCCGTCGCGGCCACATCGGCCGATGATCCGCGCACCACAGCGTGTACGTATACCCCTTCGCCGCCGCGCCGGCGATCGGGTTGAACGACTCCGGCACGATCTCGATCGACCGCACGAGCACATCCTCCGGCAGCCGCGCGTTCACCGCACGCATCAGCGGCAGCGTCCCGCGCTCCGCCGGCCACCCGCGGCCGCGGCCCGATTCCATCGTCGAAAACGCCGCGACCTGCCCCTTGGCGTGCACGCCGGCATCGGTCCGGCTGGCGCCGTTGACCACGACCGCCTCGCGGACGACCTGCCGCACCGCCCGCTCAACGACCGATTGCACGGTGCGAAGCTCGCGCCGGGGACGGTTATCCATGGGCGTGCCGTCGGCTTCGGCAGCGGACGGGTCGCTCGGTTGCGGTGCGCCGGCCGACCGCGCGTCGACGGACTGTTCGTCCCACTCCCCCGGGTCGCCGGCCTTGAAGCCGTGCATATGGGCCGGCACGGCGTCGACGTGCGGGAACTGCTTCTGCCATCCGCAGAACTCCGTCCCGTCATACGCGATGGTCAGCTTGTACCGCGGCACGGGGCAACGGTAGTCTCACCGGCGAGGCGTTCCTCCGCCCCACGCCGCGAGCACCCCGCCCACCACCAGCGGCAGGCCCATCAGCATCCACATGCCCGGATGCGTGAGGACCGGGATCGACGCCGCGCCGAGGGCCGCGGCCGCGATGCCTGCGGCCCGGGGCCACCTTGCGACCGCCGCCACGAGACCCAGCGCGATCACGATCAACCCGCCGGCGTAGAGCCACGACTGCCCGCCCTCGCCGATCGCCACGCTCGCGGCGAACCACGACCAGAACGTTGCCCACGCGCCGATGACTGTGGTCCCGCCCCACCGAAGCAGCCTGGGCATGCCCGGCCCGCGTTTCGCCGGCGTCGAGACGTTGTCCTGCGAAGCGCCGTGTCCAGTGACGTGTTCCTGTCTTGTCGCCATCGCCGCGATCATGGATTGCCCTCTCAACGAGTTAGTAAAGACTAACACTTCTTCGGCAACAACGCCAGTCTCTTTCACAGAATTTTGTGACAAAGCGAGCTAAAGGCTGTGATACCAAGCTGTTATCGTCGCCGTCCCCCTCGCCTGCCCCTCTTGCCTTCTTACCGCGGCGGCTTCCCGACGACTACCACGTGCTCATCGGGTGGCTCCTGCGACCGCGCCCGCTCCTTCTGAAGCTCATCCTCGTACGGGGCGATCTTGGCCGAGATCTTCCACCACCACAGCGCGACGCTGGTCGCCACGATCACCAGAATCACGATCAGCGCGATGATGAACGGTCCCATGACTCACCCGCGGTAAACACACGATGCCACCGCGAACCGCAACCCGCGGCCGCGGTTTCGCCATCGTATGTTCCGAGAAAGCCTCTTTCCGAGGTTTCAACGCTTTGCCGCGCCGTTGAGCCCGGCGCGAACGACCACGTCGGGCTTCGCGGACGCCGCCCCGTTCAAGGCACCGTTGGCCGGGCTGCTTACCGGCGGTCCGTTCCCCGCTGCGCCGTTCATCGCGGGCTTCTTCGCCGCCATGGCCGGGGGTATCCAGCGCGGGTTGGTGTAGGCCGCGTACTTTGGATGATCGAACAGGTGCACGGCGAACATCATGTCGTTCCAGGGCTGCTGGATCTTCCTCTTGTGGCGCAGCCCGTGGATCTTCGCGATCTTCCGCTTCTCGTGCGACTCGTTGAACTCCCGGATCGCCAGCAGCTCGCCCACGAACTCGCAGTGGATCTCGTGGTCGTCGCCGATGCAGTCGTCCACGTAGCACATCACCCGCGGCAGCATCCGCTCCGCCGGCGCATCAAACAGCTTCAGCACGTCCACCGTCGAGGAGTAGTAATCGACGTCGATCGCGATGAATCCGACAGGCGCGACGCCCTCGTGCGACTCGAAGAAGCCGGGCACGGTCTTCCCGACGTCGCCGATGACCATCGTCGCGCCCTTGATGCCGCGTTCGCGTTGCTTCGGCCGCGGCTGAAAGAGGCCCGTCGTCCAGACATACGGAAGGTCGCGGTAGTCTCTCGCCGGCGGCATCCCCTCGCCCGTGTCGAATCCCCACACCTGCACCTCGATGCCGGTCTCGTTCTGCACGCGCCTGGCGATGTGCACGAGGTCGCGCAGCCCGTCGCCCCAGGCGACGCCGAACTCGATCGCGCTGATGGCCTTGAGCCCGAGGCTCCGCGCCTGCAGCGCGGCGTGGTACACGCCGTAGCCGTGGCTCGGCCGCTTCACCGCGTCGTACTCGAGCCGCGTGCTGAACGGCACGCCCTTGCGGCGGATGAGGAGCCGACGCTTCAGCCGATCGGGGTCGGCGAGCAGTCGGTACCAACGCACCAGCGCCTTGCGCATACGAGGCTCCACGCGCGCATTCCGCCGCGCCAGCGCCCGCTCACCACACGCCCGCCGGTCACGCCACGCATGGTACCACAAACCCCGCGGCTGCAAGGCGGGAACGCCCGGCCTGCCGGTCCTGATCAAGGCCGCCGGGCCGTCGCACAACCTCTCTCGATACCCGACTCTGTCAGAGCTCGACCACTTCCATGTCCGGCTCGTGCGTCAGGCTCACCGTCGGCAGCGTCACCGCCGCGAACGTTTCGAGCCCGGCGATGCCCGCCATCTCGCGTCGCACATCCGCGGCGTTGAAGAGCGCGGCGAGCGGCGCCGCGACCTCGACGGCCTGCGGCACCTGGCCCGGCATCTCGGGGTCGATCTTCACCGTCGTCGTGCCGATCGGCGCGACCGTGCCGGCGAACACCGCCATCAAGTCCATCGCGATCTGCCCCTCGCTCTAGCTCAGGCCGATCGCCGGGATCGCCTGCTCGAACGCCTGCGTCATCTCCCTCGCCGAGATGAACGATCCGGCCTTCTCC
>JAEYNG010000113.1 GCA_023412695.1 Planctomycetota bacterium
CACGGCGACCACTCGATGGGCGTCTGGTTCGCGAGCTTGTCGAGCATCGCGGCCTCGGTCGCCGCACGTGTCGCGAGCTTCTCGTACTGCACGTTGCCGAAGTCGATCGCCGTCTGCGCGGAGGCGGATGCGGCGAAGGCGCTCGCCGCGGCACACACGGAGAGCAGGGAGAGGGCAAGCAGGTTCTTCATGGATTCACTCGCTTCGACCGGACTGTTTCGACAGAGACTTGGATCGGTGTGTCACTCGCCACTCGAACGTGTTCACGGTGTGAGCTCAAGGCCGAACTGCACGGTGCCCGCGCCCTCGGCGGTTATGCGGAGCAGGTCGCCGTCGGGCATGCACGAGCACCCCGAGGCTTCGGCGGGCTGGACATTCGTCGCCGTGCCGACGTTGAACCACAGGGTCTGGCCGCTCGTGAGGCCCGTGACCTTGAACGATCGGAGGATCGCGGGCTTCTCGCCCGCAACTGGTCGGAACTGCTCCTCGACCTCGACGCTCCCACCGCCGTTTGCAGATGCGAGTGTGTAGCGGAAGGTCGGCGAGCCGTCGTCGCCGAGCCGGTAGCCATGGAACGCGAGGCCCGCATCGGCGCCACCCTTGGCGGGCCACTGCGCGGGCTTGGCGCCCAGCACAAGCGCCGGGCCCGCGGGGGCACGCCAGATCGTCGGCCCCTGTCCGCCGGCGTTTGTGCCGCCGCGGTTCGCCCATGCGCCGGAGGCATCGAGGAAGCTGCCCCGCCACGCGTCAACGAGGCGCACCTGCACCGCGTCGAAGGCGAAGTGCACGCCGAGCGGGTAGCCGACCGCGACCGCCCGCGATCCGCCGTCCTTCATAAAGGTGCGGAGGACGACGGGCTCGTCCTTCACCTGCACGACCATCCCGCCGTCGGCGGTGAGGCCGTCGGGCAGGGGCATGAACTCGCCGAGGTTGAAGTACACCCACATCGCGTCCGACTGCTTGCGGCTGTCGCCCTCGAGCACCGACGTGACATTGCCCTTGTTGAAGCGGTAGAACTTCTGCATCCGCGTGCCGGGCTTGAAACGGTCCGGGTCGTGGATGTAGTCCGCCCACCATTCATAGCGGATGCGGGATGCGAAGCCGGTGATGTCGGGCCCCGGCGTGCCGGTCTCCTTGCCGTTGACGGTGTGGCAGCTGATGCAGTACAGCCCGCCCTCGCCGACGAGCTTCTTGCCGGCGAGCGCAAGCTCGTCATTCGCGGTGGGCTCGCGCACGTCGGTGTTCGGGGCGACGCCGTCTACCGCCGCGAGCGCCTCGGCGAGGTGCCCGACAGCGCCCTCGCCGAACTGCGGCATGCGCGTCCTCATATATGGGCGTGCGACACCCTTCTCGAGCAGCACCTGGCGGAGCCACGGCGTCGTGAGCTTGCTGCCGACGCCGGTCAATCGCGGCGGGATGCGGCCCTCGTCGCCGAGGTCGGCCTCGACCAGTTGGCCGAAAAGCGGCCTGATCGCCGGATTGACGCCCCCCTCGGACGCGTACTCGTGGCACGCGATGCAGGAGAGTGCATCGAGCGATCGCACGGCCATGTCGGCGGGCGCGGGGGCGTTGCCCCACCCCGCGGCGGTCTTGAGGGCCGCTGCGAGCGCGGCCCGGTCATCGGCGGTGAGCGTGTAGCGGGGGGTCTTCGTGTCGCGCGGGTCCATGCAGCCGCGATCGGCCCTCGCACGCGCGAGCGGCATCGCATTGACGCGCTTCGTGCCCGCGGGCGACTCCTTGATCGCGTTCTCAACGGCGTGACAGTTCACGCACCCCGTCGAGACAAACGCGGCGCGGCCGAGTCCGACCTTCGCCGGATCGGGCGTGATCGTCGCGGTCGCGTCGTGCCCGCCCCAGGTCTTCAGCAGGTAGACCGCCAGCGCGTCGGCCTCTTGCTTGTTGAGGTTGAGCGAGGGCATGCGGCCGCCGGGGTGCACTTGCAGCGGGTCGCGCAGGAACTTCGACAACGCGCTCGGCCGCCACTTCGCGCTGAGCATGCCGTGCGGGTGGGGCGCGGTGTAACCCTTGCCCTCGTCGATGTACGAACCGTGGCAGGCGACGCACCCGACACCGTGGTAAAGCTCTTCGCCGCGCTTCAAGACGGCCTCGCCCATCGCGGGCGACTCGGCCTGCCACGGACCGCTCTCGTCAACGAGCGTGGCGAGGTAGTGCGAGATGTCCTCGGCCGTGCGGTCCGCGGCGGCAGGGTCGGCCCCGAGCACCGCGGGCATGCCGGAGTGCTCCTTGATGCGCTGCGGGTCGGCGATCCACTTGCGCAGCCAGTTGGGGTTGGCACGTGAGCCGATCGCCGCGAGGTTCGGAGCCTCGCGGTAGAGCACGGCCGCCTCGCTTGCGTCGTGGCAGGAGGTGCAGCCGAGTTCGCCCAGCAGCACGCGGCCTCGCATCTCCAGGCGTCCCTCGTGGCACGAGGCGAGCTTGGAGGGGATCGGCTTCACGAAGCGCTCGGGGATCGGTTCACGCCGGAACCCAACGTCCTGCCCGCCGCTCGTGGCGTACTCCATCTCCCACAGCGCCCGCATCTTCGCCGCGCCGTTGCCCGAACGGGTGTAGATGTACTGAATGTTCACTTGTCCAGCAGGCAGCGTCACCCAGTCACTCACGCGGCTGGCGGGGCGTGTACCGTCGATGTCGAGCACCACGTCCTTGGCGACGCCCGGCCCGAAGACGCGCATCTGCACGCGGCCGCCCTCGCAGTCGGCGCCGAAGCGGTACCGCCCGCCCGGGGCGAGCGTCACTACGCCGTCGAACTTGGCGACCAGCCCGGACGGAGAGACGCCCGGATGCACCGTCTCCCCGGTCTGGAGGAAGAACGCCGCGTGCGCCGCATGCGTCTCAAGAGCTTTGCCATCACCACCCTGATAGCTCGCGGCCCAGCCGGTCAGGTCGGCCTGCGCCACGACCGGCGCGCCGAAGAGCAGCGCGGCGACCGCCGCGAAGATCCAGTTCACCATCCGAAATCCCGTGCTCGCACCTTGTTTCACGGTCGTCCTTCCTTCGCTCTGCGGTCGTGGCGTTGACGTTGCTGCGCACCAGGCGTCCCACCGATGCGTCACTGCTCGCCGAACTCGCGCACGGCAAGGTCCTTCCACATGATCACATTGCCGACGTGATGCGTCTGCAAAGCGATATGGCCATCCTTGAAATCGCTCAGCGTCGTATCAACAACCCGCACGCCGTTGATCCACGTCTGGATGTGGTCCCCCTCCGCCCGGACACGGTAATCGATCCACGCGTTGTCGCGTGTCGGCACCTTCGTTCCCCATGCGCGGTCGTAGATGCACCCCGTGAAGTTCTTCGGATCGTGCTGGTCCACCTGCGCCTCGTAGCCCAGCGGCCAGGTGTCGGGGTCCTCCGGACGGGGCACGGTCCGGAAGTACAGCCCGCCGTTGCCGCGGGTGTTGACCTTCACGTGCCCCCGGATCTCCACGTCGCCGAACTTCTCATTGGTGAAGAGGTGCCCGGGCCCGTCGCGGCCGACCAACGCGCCCTCCTGCGCCTCCCATGTCCCGCCGCCGCGTGCCGTCCAGCCGAAGGTGTCGCGGCCGTTGAAGATGGGCCGCCACCCGCCCGGGTCCTTGTCCGGAGAAAGGTCCTTGATGCGGATGTTGCGGAACCGCACCTTGTCGCCATGATCCTGCAGCGCGATATGGCCGGTGGTCAGGCGATCGGCGAGCGGCGACTTGTTCTTCGGGTCATGGATGAACCCGCGGTCGTCGAGCTTCTGATCAGTGTGGATTTGTTCCCCGTTCAGCCAAACGTTGAGCGTGTCACCCACGAGCAGGATGCGGTACTCGTTCCACTCGCCCGCGGGCTTGACCGACATGCTCGCCGGGGCGATCGCGCCATATACCGCGCCGCAGACGTTGACCGCCGGCTGTTGGCCGTGCGAATCGAAG
>JAEYNG010000133.1 GCA_023412695.1 Planctomycetota bacterium
AAGACTACCTCGAGGTCGAAGTCTGCATCGACGTTTACCAGGCCCCCGAGATCCAGGTTGATCCCCTCCCTGCCACCGTCTGCATCGGCGGCACGCAGGACCTCTGCGCCACGATCCTCGTGCCCGAGGGGTGCGAGCCGCAATGCACGTGGTACCGCGTCGTCGGCGCGCCCGACGACGTCAACGGGATGATGTTCCCTGATGACGACATTCCGGTGTGCCCGGCCGCGCCGATGGCCGGCATCACCTGCAACGACGCCTCGCTCGGTGGCGGCCTCTATTCGTGCTGCCTCATCTTCTCGCCGGCAATGGTGAACCATGCCGGCAGCTACTACGTCGTTGTTACCTGCGGCAGCCTCGAGTGCTCTAGCCAGAGCGACCCGGCCGAGCTGCGCGTGATCGATCCGCAGCCCGTCGTGAACGACGCAACGGTGTGCGTCGGCGGCCGCCAGTGCCTCGAACAGATCGCGGCCCTGCCCCCGCTCACCCCGGGCTCGACGTACACCTACCAGTGGTACCGCCGCCCCGAGAGCGATTGCTTCGCGAGCCCCTGCCCGGGCGGTGATTGCTCCGGCGGCACGCCGCTGACCAACTCCGGGCCGTTCTCCGGTGTCACCACCCCGACGCTCTGCATCGACCCCGCCTCGATCGGCCTCCGCGGCTGCTACTACATCGTCGTCGGGATCGACGGCCCGGATGTGGACACGCTGCCCGATGACGGCAAGTGCGTCTCCGCCTCCAACTGCGCGTGCCTCACCGTCATCGATCCGATGCCGGCCGTGGCGGATGCGGCGGTGTGCCTCGGCGGAACGCAAACGCTCGAGCAGACCGTGACGCTCCCTCCGCTCCCGGCCGGGTACACGTACTCGTATCAGTGGTTCTTCCGCGGCACGAGCAACTGCCTCACGGCCCCGTGCCCCGACGGCATGTGCAGCGGCGGCTCTGCAGTTGTGAACGGCGGCCGATTCAGCGGCGCGATGACGCCGAACCTCACCATCACCGGCGCGACCGCCGCCGATGCCGGGTGTTACTACGTCCAGGTCACCATCGATGGGCCCGAGTCGCCCGCGATCGACCTCGGCAAATGCCTGAGGACATCGAACTGCGCCTGCCTCACCGTCGTCGATCCGCAGCCCGCCGTGGCCAACGCCGCGGTGTGTGTCGGCGGAACGCAGACACTCGAGCAGACCGTGGCGTTGCCGACGCTCCCGGCGGGCTACACGTACACCTACCAGTGGTACTTCCGCGGCACCAGCAACTGCCTGACGACCCCCTGCCCGCCAGGACCGTGTGAGGGCGGCTCGCCGGTAGTAGATGGCGGCCGGTTCAGCGGCGCGATGTCGCCGAACCTCACCATCACCGGCGCGACCGCCGCGGACGCGGGGTGCTATTACGTCCGTGTCGGGATCGACGGCCCGGAAGGTCCGGCGATCGACCTGGCCAAGTGTCTGAGGAACTCGAACTGCGCCTGCCTGACGGTGGTCGATCCGCAGCCGTTGGTGAACGACGCGACCGTCTGTCTTGGCGGCGCACAAACGCTCGAGCAGATCGCGACGCTGCCGCCGCTCCCGCCGGGCTACATGTACACATACCAGTGGTACTTCCGCGGCACGAGCGACTGTGTCGCCAACCCCTGCCCCGCCGGGGCGTGCGAGGGCGGCTCGCCGGTTGTGAACGGCGGCCGATTCAGCGGCGCGATGACGCCGAGCCTGACCATCACCGGCGCGACGGCCGCCGATGCCGGGTGCTACTACGTCCGCGTCGGGATCGACGGCCCGGAAGGTCCGGCCATCGACACGGGCAAGTGCGTCCGTCACTCGAACTGCGCTTGCCTGAGCGTCGTGAATCCGCAGCCGCTCGTGAGCAGTGCCGCGGTCTGCGTCGGCGGCGAGCAGTGCATGGAGGTCAGCGGCCTGCCCGGGCTTCCGGCCAACTACTCATACACATACCAGTGGTTCCGCCGGCCCGGGGGCAACTGTCTGACGACACCCTGCCCCGGCGGCGCATGCTCCGGCGGCACCGCTCTCACGAATAGTGGTGGCTTCAGCGGTGTGACCACGCCGATTCTTTGCATCAACCCCGCCGACCCGACGCACCAGGGGTGCTACTACGTCGTGGTCGGCATCAATGGCCCGGAAGGTCCGGCACAGGATGCGCCCAAGTGCAACGCGATCTCCAACTGCGCCTGCCTCACGGTCGTTGACCCGCAGCCGCAGGTGCTCAGCCGCGAGGTCTGTGTCGGCGGCGATCAGTGCCTTGCCGTCAACGCCGGGAGCCTCCCGTCCCTGCCCGCCGGCTACTCCTACACCTACCAGTGGTGGTACGTCGGCGCGAGCGACTGCCCGACCGTGCCCTGCGCCGGCGGCATGTGCTCCGGCGGCACCCTGCTCCCGGGCGAGACGAGCCCCGAGCTCTGCTTCGACAACGCGCAGCTCTCCGATCAGGGCTGCTACTACGTGGTCGTCGGCCTCGACAGCCCCGACGGCGGCGGCGAGCCAGACGCTGATAAGTGCGCCAAGGCCTCCAACTGCGCATGCCTCAACGTCCTCGACCAGCCGGTCATCTCCATGAACCCCACCGACGCGACCGTCTGCGTCGGGAACATGCAGCGCCTCACGGCGACCGTCAGCTACCCCGGCAATCCGGCGGACCTCTGCTACCAGTGGTACAAGCGCGACACGCCGTGCCCGCCGAACCCCACCGCCGCGGACGGCACGCCCGTCTCCAACGGCGGCGGCATCAGCGGCGCGACGACCAACGAGATCACCTTCGACCCCGCCGCGGCCGGGCACAGCGGGTACTACTTCCTCTGCGTCCGCGTCTGCATGACCAACGGGATGCCGATCGCCGAGCAGAAGTGCCCGGCGGTGTACTCCAACTGCGCCCGTCTCCTGGTCCTCCCGCCGATCGAGCCGTGCGTGCTCGAGTGCGCCTCGGGCCAGATCGACTCGCAGGGCAACTGCCTGTTCTGTGACCGGGTTCGGATCGCGCTGTGCTGCAATGTCCCGGGCAACACCGAGCCGCTGTGCTATCAGTGGCAGTATTGCCCGACCGGCGCGCCCGATGACTGCTTCGTGGACATCCCCGGCGCGACCTCTCCATGCTTTGAGTTCGAGTTCAATGCACCCAATGTCGGCCTGCCCTGCGGGCCGGGTTGCTACCGCGTGAAGATCAACTACGCCGCGCTCAGCGGCCCCGATTGCGAGAGCCCCGACGGCTCGTGCGAGCCGGCGTACTCAGACCCGCTCTGCATCGCCGAGACGGACGTGTGCTGCCCGCAGGAGTGCGAGTGCAAGGACAATGGCGACCCGGACCAGATGATGTACTCCCTGTGGCGGACCGGCACATGGGACGGGATCAACGGCGAGTGGTCGTTCGACCGTTCGGCATCCGACGGCACCATCATCAAGGCCGCGGACGACGTCTACCTCTGCCCGTCGAGCATGCACCACATCACCCGCTTCCTCGGCGAGATGCTGGTGAAGCGGGCTAATCCGCTGCTGGAGGCCCGCGCGAAGCTCCGCTTCTACACCGACTGCAACGGCTCGCCGGATGAGCTCGTCGCCGAGTTCGAGAACGAGCCCTGCCCGGCCTTCCTCGGCTCGACCCCCGACGGCTACAACCGCTACCAGTTCTGGTTCGACCTCACCGACGAGTGCTTCTGGCTTCGCGGCGGGACGTACTGGGTCTCGCTCGTGGGCATCGGCCCTGCGCAGGACCCGACGTACGAGGCCGTCTGGGTGACCGCCGCCAACCAGAGCGTCTCCACCGAGCGGCCCGAGTGTGGCCAGCAGCCGGTGGGCGCGTGCTGCACCGCTGTTGCATGCACGATCGAGACGCAGGCGGACTGCTCGCTCATCTCCGGCACGTGGTTCCCCGGCGCGGCGTGCACCGCCGGCCTCTGCGACGGCAGCGCGTCCACGATCCTCGGCAAGGCGCCGCGCTTCATGCTCGGCGACGATGATTGGGCCGACTACGACGGCTGCTGCCACCCGTGCGACGACTTCGTGTTCTGCGTCAGCGGCAAGTCCTGCCCGGTCATCTGGGACAATGGCAAGCCGTACCTCGGCGGCGCGGACGAAGAGAATCCGCCCGCCCCGCCGTTCATCGCGTGGGGCACGCGTTCGGAGAAGTCCTCGCTGCCGCCGCGGAACTCCCGCGCGGCCGACCAGTTCGTGATCAAGACCTGCGAGCCCGAAGAGATCTGCTACATCGAGGGCTACCTGTTCACCAACTGCACCGGCTTCGAGGTGCATCTGGAGATCTACGAGAACGACTGCCGAGAGCCGCAGTTCACGCTCCCCGCGGCATCGCCGGTCTTCTACAGCGCGATCGCGGACCCTGACAACGTTCATGACCTCGGGTACACCGGCCTGCGTGTCGATTCGACCAACGTCCGGGCGTACAAGGTCGTGTTCTGCGACTTCGCGCCCGGCCTGGTGCTCGAGCCCGGACGCAACTACTGGGTCTCGCTCTCGGTGCGTGACAGCTTCACGGTCGCCGAGCGGGCGTTCTTCGCGTGGGTGCGTCAGCCCTGCCCCGAGTGCACCGGCCCGCACCAGTGGAAGATCGACCCCGGCATGGAGCTCGCCCCGGGCCGGCAGATCCCCGATTGGCGGCCCGTCGGCGCGGACTTCGCGTTCCTCGTGGCGTCGCACAAGCACGCCGACGCGGTGCCCGGCAATGTCGGCGGCACGCCGGACTGCGACGTTGACATCAACGACAACAACGTGGCCGATGTGCAGGACATCTTCATGTTCCTGAGCGCGTGGTTCTCCGGCTGCCCGTGACGCCGGTCGAGAACGCTTGAAGGCGGTGGCGACGAAGAGGCGCCACCGCCTTTTCATTGCGCTCGAGAACGTCCGCTGGCGGCGAAGTCGCTTGCGTCGACCGTTGGCGCGTGTAGGGTTTGCTCTCCGGATCCCGGAACCACTCCTCTCACTCCATCGGAGATGCACATGAAGAAGGAACGACTCATGAAGGCGGTAACCGCCGCCGCGGCCGGCCTCGCCGCGGTGCTGCTCTGCGCTGGAACGGCCGCCGCCCAGCCCGCGAACAACGCGTGCGTAAATGCGCAGGTGATCGGCTACGGCACGTTCGACGGGACGACGATCCTTGCGACCAACGATGGATCTGCGAGCTGCGGCAGCTCCGGCGCCAACGCGGACGTGTGGTACCGCTTTGTCGCCCCCGCGACGGCCAACGTCACCGTTGAAACCTGTGGCAACGCGAGCTACGACACCGTGCTCTCCGTGCACTCGGGCGTTTGCCCGGCGACAACCGGCACGCAGCTGGCATGCAACGACGATAGTTGCGGCATTCGCTCGCGAGTTGTTTTCCAGGCGATCAACGGCGTGGAGTACCTGATCCGTGTCAGCGGATTCAGCAACCGGACGGGGACCTTCTCGCTCACCGTGTCCACCGACGGCAGCGGCCAGCCCCCGGCCAACGACACCTGCGATGGCGCCCTGCCGATCGGCAACGGCACGGTGAACGGGTCGAACAACAGCGCGAGTGGCGACGGCGACGCGGCGTGCGCCGGCCCTTCCGCGCCGGACGTGTATTACCGCTATACCGCGCCGGCGACGGGCGCGGTCGCCGCGAGCACGTGCGGCGGCGCGAACTTCAACACCGCGATCTCCGTGCACTCTGGTTGCCCCGCGACTACCGAGAACCAGATCGCGTGCAACGACAACTTCTGCGTCTTCCGCTCGCAGGTCGAGTTCGAGGCGGTGCAGGGCCAGGAGTACATCATCCGCGTCGCGGGGATCGAGAGCGCCGGCGCGTTCCAGCTCACCCTCGGCGACCCGCCCCCGCCCTCGACCGATGGGCCCGATGTGACGCACCAGCACATCAACAGCATCGCGGGCTATGGCGTCGTCGGCGGCGTGCGCGCCTACGCGCTGGGCTCCGACACCTGCAACATCGGCACCGAGAACCTGCTCTGGACCGGTCAGGGCACCCCGGCGCTCGCGATGAACGCGTACCGCCTCCAGGACGGCCGGCTCGTGCAGATCGGCCTCGGGTTCGCCAAGACCGCGTGCTGCGCCATCGCCGGCAGCGGCTGCGGCACCTGCAACGGCGCGGGGGGCAGCGTTCTCGGCGCCGGCTGCAAGGACGTGTACAGCGCCGGATTCAACGGGGTTCAATCGAACCTGGCTCCGCGCTCTTCCATCAACGGTTATACCGCCGTCATCGGAAGCTTCCCGGCCACATCCGGCAATGCGATCTTCCGCCGCCTGCAGATCGCCCAGTCCGATCTCACGACCGCCAACTTCCCCGGCGCCCGCTACATCGTCGAGGGCGCGTACATGGCGACCGACGACGCCGCGGCCGGCAAGGCGATGAACAACAACTCCTACATGATCGTGAACGTGGACCAGTCCTCCTTTGAGCTCCTTCCCGCGACCGGGACATACGAGCAGATCCCCGCCATCCAGGCGTGGCGCGACCACGGCCTTGGCAATAACACGACAGACCCCTCGGTCGGGGTCTTCAGCGTCGACGTGCCGGGCGAGGGCCGCTTCTGGATCGCCACCAAGGTCACCGACCGCGGCGACGGCACCTTCCTCTACGACTACGCCGTCTACAACATGAACTCCGACCGCTCCGGCGGCTCGCTCTCCGTGCCGCGCGGCCTCGGCGTCACCGTCACCGACATCGGCTTCCACGACGTGAACTACCACTCCGGCGAGCCCTACGACAACACCGACTGGACCAACGCCCTCACCTCCGCGGCCGTCACCTGGAGCAGCCCGCAGACGTTTGCCCAGAACCCCAACTCCAACGCACTCCGCTGGGGCACCATGTACAACTTCTGGATCGTCGCCGACAGCGCGCCGACCACCGGCACGGTCACCCTCGGCCTCTTCAAGCCCGGCACGCCGACAGAGATCGCCTTCGACGTCCCGGTCCCCACCCCGCTCGGCGTGCCCTGCACCGCCGACTTTGACGACAACGGCGAGGTGGAGGTCCCCGACATCTTCGCGTTCCTCTCCGCCTGGTTCGCGGGCGACGAGAGCGCGGAGTTCGACGGCGTCTGCGGCATTGCCGTCCCCGACATCTTCGCCTTCCTCAGCCAGTGGTTCGCGGGCTGCCCGTAAGCCCATCCGCTTCCAAGTC
>JAEYNG010000124.1 GCA_023412695.1 Planctomycetota bacterium
GGGCACAGAGACGCTCGACGGCGGCTTCGGCGTCTATGCGCCTGGTCCCGATCGGTGCCGGGTCGCACTCGCCTCCGCCCAGCAAAAGGACGTTGCTCACTGGGTCGTAGCCCGGCTTGCAACACACTGTCCCATCTGCGCGCAGGAACGGTTCACAGCTGATCGCTCGTAGGTCACTCACGCCGGACCATTCACGCCTGGAGAAAATGGCGCTTACAAGCCAGTCGGGAGGGTGCGCCGGGCTCAGCGAACCGTCCGGACCCACTTGGACAAGGTCGGTGGCCAGGGTAATGAGCTCCCGGAGATTGGGCGGCACAAGCACAGAAACCCTGGCACCTCCGTTGTCCTCGACCCGCACGAGTCGGTCCCCGCGGCGGTACAGGTTCGGGGCCTCGGCAAGCCGAGCAATGACCTCGTCGGCCACCCGATACTCGTCTGTCCCCAGGACGACGCGTGGTCGCGCACCGGCTGATTCCGGCGGGTAGGAGGCAACACTGCGGGCGATCGCCGCCAGCTCTTCGATTTCGAGGGGCGGCACGCAGCGCTGAGCGTTGATCCCTTCAAGAGCGCGGCGCAGGTCAGCTTCTCCAAGCCCCTGCCTGCGCAGCCGGCCGGCGATCGACGTGAGCTCGGTGTTCCGCTGACCTGCCGGGATCTTCGACAGTCTTCCGGATCGGCTTGACCTCGTTGCGCTCCGCGTGAGCGCCTCGACCAACCAACCCGGCGTGACCGGCAACTTTCCTGGCGGAACATTCAGCGAACGCTCGTCAATCCAGCAATAAGGCCTGCCGTTCACGACCGATGGGGGCGCAACGATGTAGCCGCCGTCGGCCCGCGTATCGACTTTGCGTGCGAGTTTGCCAGTCGAGTTTCGAAGGTCCAGACCGTCGGGCGGGCGGGCGTAGTAATGCGTTCCACCACGGGGTGTTACGCACCGCGGCATGGAGTCAAGGTCGATTGCCCGCGACGGGTCTTCAGGGCCAGGCCAAGGATTGTCCGCTCCGTCGACGTCAATAACGACGAATCCGGCGGTTGAGATGCCGATGTTGGCGGTGGGAAACTGCTCCCACCAAGCTCTGACAGCATCTGGATCGAGGCTCGCGTCGAGGTGCCCACGTCCCGTCAGCGGCTGCTTTGTGCCGGGCACGAGCGGGAGCACCCGATACCCCAGGCCGGCATATCGGAGCGAGGCATCGAGAAGGCTGGACCGAGTCACAGGCCCTCGCTTTCGAGTTCTTGCTCAATCTCGGCAAGCGGGACCGCTCGACAACGACCCCCGGCGCCGGCCCGGCCGCTGCCGGGGCTCGCGCTGTGTGTGGCCCGGCGCTCAAAGTGCTCTGAATCGGCCGCGGCCAACTGCTCGCCAAACTCCGCGAGCCAGGCCATCGAAGTGAACACCCGGCCGCCGAGGCGGACGTGCCGGAGCCGAACGTAGGTGCCGCCGCGGGAGAGCACCCCCTTGCGGCACCACCGCCAGATCGCGTTGGCCGACGGTCGGCCCGGCGCGACTTTCGCGGCCGCGGCCAATGTGATCAGATCCCTCGACTTCGTGTCGCTCTGCGTCTCCGTTCCTGGAGTTGCCGGTGTCATGTTGCTCCTCAAAGACTGGCGTGCGTGTGGCCGGTTTCCGACCTCTTCGCCACCATTCCCCACCTGCACCATGAAAATCAACTAGCAAAATCAGAGATTCTTTAGCGATCCCAACGTCACGTTTTGGAGGCGAACTGCGTATTAAGAACCGTGATTTTCCGCTTGGAAAACCACGGTTTCACGCGCGAGTCCACCGACCGGTGCGGCGCCCGCCCACTCGATAATTTTCAGAAATTTGTCGGCGCGGCAGTGACCATCGGGCCGCAGATCGGATCCCGTCGGTCAGGCCACAAGCGGAGAGTTGTTTGCGTGCGCGAGACGACGCCAAGCCCCCGCGAGGCATCGGTCGATCACCCCACCCGGCGCAAGACCTCGGCCACCTTCGCGTGGTCGCGCTCGGCGTAGACCGCGTCGGTGACCAGCGCCGAGGAGTGCCCAAGCACCAGCTGCGCGGCCTCGAGCCCGAACTCCCGGCGGATGGTCGTGGCGGCGGTGTGGCGGAGCTGGTTGGGATGCCAGCGGTGCTCGGCGAGCCAGGCCCCCGCGTCCGTGCCCTCCGGGACGGGGAACGCCTTGTCGCATGCCCGCTGGATCGCGCGCCGGTACGCCGCGACGGTATAGCAGTCGCCCAGCGTGCGCCCCGACGTCGACTGCGGCGCGGGCGCGCGGCGGTGGGTCGGGCAGGCCGCGTACCGCTCCCGCTCGGCCTCGCGCGGCGAGAACAGGAACGTGTCGACCGGCCTCCCCACCATGAACCGGCCGAGCAGCGCCTGGGCTTTGGGGCCGAAGTAAACGACGCGCTCGCGGCCGCGGTGGGCGGTCTTGTGCTCCCGCAGCACCGCCCGCCAGGGGTCGTGCGTGGTATCGATGTCGATGGCGCGGAGGCCGACCAGTTCGCCCGGCCTGGCCCCGGTGAGCAGCTGCAGGTCGATCAGCGCGGCGACCTGCCTGCTGACAAACGGCCGAACCGCGTCAACAAGCTCGATCGCGACCGGGCCGACCGGCTCGTGGTCGACCGCCGCGGTCTTGCCGCGCCTCAGCGCCGGGAGCGTCTGCAGCGCGTGGTACAGCTCCGCCCCGACGAGTTCTCGCGACGCCGCCCAGCGGTACATCCGGACGATGTGGCCGATCCGCGTGTTGACGGTCTTGCGGCACCACGGCGGCCGCGGGTACGCGCCGTTGGCGTTGCCTTGGACCATCGCGTCGCGGACCTGCCGGAGCGCGTTGGGGCCGAACGACGCCGCCGGGGTCGAGCCGTGCAACTCTCGGAGCACGCGGAGCGCGGTGCGGACGCAGATCGCCGCCGAGCGGCTGTACTCGGCCTTGGCGTGCAGCCAGTACT
>JAEYNG010000202.1 GCA_023412695.1 Planctomycetota bacterium
GTGCGGAGGATGGAGCCGAAGCCCTCGGGGAGGTCGAGCTGGTCGAGGATCTCGCGCATCTTGCGGCGGGTCTCCTCGTCCTCGACCTTGCGGGAGACGCCGACGCGGTCCATCTGGGGCATCATGACGAGGAAGCGGCCGGGGATGCTGAGGTAGCTGGTGACGGTCGGGCCCTTGGTGCCGACACCCTCCTTGATGACCTGGACGGCGACCTCCTGGCCGCGGCGGAGGCAGGCCTGGATGGGCGGGCGCTCGCGGCGCGGGGTCTTCTTGCCGACGCGCTCGGTGGTCTCCTGGTCCTCGCCGGGGAAGTAGCGCGGGTGGAGGTCGGTGACGTGGAGGAAGCCGTTGGCCTGGAGGCCGAAGTCAACGAACGCGGCCTGGATGCCGGGCTCGACGTTGACGACCTTGCCGATGTAGATGTTGCCGACGTGGGAGGCGGAGTCCATGCGCTCGGCGTGGAACTCCTCGAGGCGGTCGTTCTCGGTCACGGCGACCCGGCACTCCTCGCCGGGGACGTAGTTGATCACCATCTTCTTGGACATGTTGAGGCCGTCATCCTTTCCGGCGGGAGAGAGCGTTGAAGATCGCGCGTGCGGACGGACGGCGCGACGCGCGGGGGCGTCGAGCGGTCGGCTGGCTGCGCGAGTTGAACGTGGACATCGAGGCCCGCCTTGGCGGCGTGCTCGCGTGGGCCTGGGATCGCACAAGGAACGACGGACGAGGCGAAGTGCGCCGGACGCGCCGGGGCCGGTGCGGAACGCACGCGGCACGCGGGAGCCCCAACCACCGGGCCGCGCGCGGCGGTGATGCCGCACTGCGCCCCGCCCCCCTCCCGAAGAACGCTCCTCTCCCCGGCGGTGCGCGACCCGAAGGGCCGGCGCGCTGCTGGCGGGTGGGGCGTGTCGTCTGTTCCCCGTGCGGACCCGCCCGAGGGGCGAGGACGCACCGTTGTTCTGACCCCGAGGCTTAGTCGGCGGAACGACCGCCGAAGGCTTCGGGGATGATTTTTCGAGCCTGGTCGCGGAGGAAAGCCGCGACGGCGGCGTCGGAATCGAGTGACAGGGCCCGTTTGGCCATGCGCTCGCACTGCTGGATCGTCACGTTCCGGACGACCCTTTTGAGCAAAGGGAGGCTCGAGGCGGTTGCGGAGAGTGTACGGAGACCCAGGCCCATCAGCAACAGGGCGTATTCGGGGTCGCCGGCGGACTCTCCGCAGCAGGAGACGGGGATGGCGTTGCGCCGGCCGGCGCGGACGATGTCGCGGATGAGCTTGAGGACGGCCGGGTGACCGGGGTTGAAGAGGTTCGCCACCCGTTCGTTGGTGCGATCGACGGCGAGGGTGTACTGGACGAGGTCGTTGGTGCCGATCGAGAAGAAGGCGGACTCGCGCGCGAAGGCGGGGGCCATGATCGCGGCGGCGGGGACCTCGACCATCATGCCGACGGGGATGTCGCGGTCGAAGGGGACGCCCTCGTCCTCGAGGTCCTCCATCACGTCGTGCAGCAGGTACTTGGCCTGGCGCAGCTCGTTGATGTTCGTGATGAGGGGGAACATGAGGCGGATGGGGCCGAGCGCGCTGGCGCGGAGGAGGGCGCGCAGCTGCGTCTTGAACATCGGGAGGGACTGGAGGCAGTAGCGGATGGAGCGGAGGCCGAGGAAGGGGTTGCGCTCGGGCTCCTCGAACTGGGCCTGGGTGTACTTGTCCGCGCCGAGATCGACGGTGCGGATGACGAGCTGGCGGCCGGCGGAGAGCTCGACGGCTTTTTTGTAGGCGGTGTAGTGGTCTTCCTCGGTGGGTTCCTTGACGCTGGTGAGGTAGAGGTACTCGGTGCGGTAGAGGCCGACGCCGTCGGCTCCGCACTCGACGGCGACGGGGATCTCCTCGGGGAACTCGATGTTGGCGAGCAGGGAGATGGCGGTGCCGTCGGCGGTGACGCTGGGGAGCTTGGCGAGCTCGGAGAGGGTGAGCCGTGCGCTGGCGGCCTGCTCGATGCGGCGGCCGTACTCGGCGAGGGTTTCCTCGTTGGGGTCGATGATGACCATGCCGAGGTCGCCGTCGATAATGACAGGGGTGTCGTCGGTGGCGATCTCGGTGAGGCGGGCGACGCCGACGACGGCGGGGATGCCCAGCGCGCGGGCGAAGATGGCGGTGTGGCTGGTCTTGCCGCCGAGGTCGGTGGCGAAGGCGGCGACCTTGGTGCGGTCGAAGGCGGCGGTCTGGGAGGGGGTGAGGTCGCGCGCGGCGATGACCGCTCGGCGGTCGAGGATCGCCATGCGGCTGGTGTGCTCGCCGATGAGGTGGCGGATGACGCGGGCGGAGAGGTCGCGTACGTCGTCGACCTTGGTCTGGAAGCTGGGGTCGGGGAGCGCGCTGAAGCGCTCGAGCAGCTCGTCGAAGCCTTTCCAGACGGCGTATTCGGCGGTGACCTTCTCGCGGTCGATGCGCTCGTGCATCGGGCGGGTGAGGGTCTGGTCGCAGAGCATGCCGACGTGGAAGGCGAAGATCTTGGCGGCCTCCTCGCCGAGGCCGGCCCGGGTCTTCTCGCGGAGGTCGTTGAGCTCGTGGATGGACGCGCCCAGGGCCTTCCAGAGGCGGTCGTGCTCGACGGGGATCTGCTCGGTGCGGACGATGCGGCGCGGGATGCGGCGGCGCTGGTCATCGAGGACGAAGAGCCGTCCGATGACGATGCCGGGGGAGACCGCGATGCCCTTGAGCGTTTCCATTGCGAGACCGGGACCGATCACCGGCGGATGCAGGACCCGTCGGCGTTCCCCCCCGCCATCTACACTTAACGAATACCGTCTTTCACCCCGCGGGCGCGTGAGCGGTGATGATAGCAGAGTGCGTGTGCTGAACTGGTTCAGGCGGCTTGACTTGCGGCGGGATTTATGCTCTTATGTCGGAGGACGTGGGGCGTCTGACTCTACCCCCCGACAACGGGTGTTCGAGACGTTTGCATGGGGACTGCGCGGGTGCGCGGGAGCCGTGCGGTCGGAGTGGGCGGGCTGGGGACGGCTTTGATTAACGCATTGCGGCGTATGGAGTTGTGCCGCTTTTGGACCGTTCTCCGTTCGGAGAGGTCCGCGTGACGCAAGGAAGATCGTTGCCGCGGCGGGCAAGCCGCAGCGTTGTATTGGTGGTGAGTGCGTGCCGCGAAAGCGGCATGCGGGGCGGGGTGTGGTAGTTCCATGGCGACAGTGACAGGCATATTGGATTGGCCGGCCCGAGCCGAGGGGCGCGTACGTCAACTGAACGGCTCGGCGCTGGTGCAGCGGGACGATGATCCGTTCGTGCCGCTGGCGTTCGGCGAGCGGTTCAAGCTGCGGCACGGGCTGGAGGTGACGGTGGTGGTAGGGCACCGGCCGACAGGCGGGGGCGGCGGCGGTGGAGGGCGGAGGAGGCGGCGGCGTGGGCGCGGGCCGCGGCCGCCGATGGACCAGCTGGGGGGGATGGGGCTGCAAGGCGGTGGCGGGGGACGGCCGGTGGTCGAGGAGATCGTGGCGATCGAGGGCCAGGCCCCGGACGAGTTTGCGCGGAGCAAGCCGTTCGAGGAGCTGACGTCGATCGATCCGCAGC
>JAEYNG010000233.1 GCA_023412695.1 Planctomycetota bacterium
GGTCTACATCGAGCACGCCCCCGACCCCACCGCCGAGCGCTTCATCACCGCCGCCAACGCCGCGGCCGTCCTGTCCGAGCATCGTGTCTACGCCCTGCTCGCCGACGCGCACCTCCCCGCGCCCATCGCCGCCGCCTGCGCCGCCGCGAACATCCCCATCACCCCGCCCCGCCTCTCCGCCGCGGCGTGCCTCCACGTCTCCGCAACACTCCCCGACATCGACCCCGTCGCCCTCGTCCCCGTCTACGCGCGCGAGCCCGACGCCGTCACCCTCTGGCGCCAGCGCCGCTGAAACCAACGCGCGGTCTTTGCCAACACTTGAACAGTCGTTCCGCCCCGGCCGCAAACACGTTACCCTATACCTATGAGCCAGAACCCCTACGCACAGTTCGGATCCCCCGCGGGCAACGCCGGCGCTTACGGCGGCGACTTCGAGCAGTTCCCCACGCCCTCGCGAACCAGTGCGCTGGCCATCATGGCCCTCGTATTCTCCCTGCTCTGCTTCATCCCCGGCGCAGGCGCGCTCGCCATCATCTTCGGCGGCGCGGCCATCCTCTTCATCTCCAACTCCCGCGGCCGGCTCGGCGGCCTCGGCCTCGCCATCGCCGGCGTCCTCATCGGCCTCCTCACCACCGTCATCTGGATCATCGTCGTCATGATGGTCGTCTCCGGCACACGCCTCATGTTCGACCCCGTCAACGGCATGATGGCCGCCGCCGAGGCCAAGGACTTCGCCAAGGTCCGCACCTACTTCTCCCCCACGCTCGACGCCGCCGTCACCGACGAGCAGATCGCCGAGTTCGTCGACGCCTACCGCGCCGAGGCCGGCCCCTTCCAGGAGATCCCCGTCTCGCTCACCGGCATCTGGCGCGGCTACGCCCAGTCCGGCAGCGCGCTGCAGAACTTCAACGGCAACAACATGTTCCCCATGCCCGCGTCGTTCCAGAACGCCCAGGGCTTCGTCGTCTACGGCCTGCCCGCCGGCAGCGCGCAGCCCAACCCCGGCCAGTTCCTCCCCCCCGCCACCAACCTCGGCATCATCCTCAGCCCCCAGAAGTCCGTCTGGCTGCTCGACCCCACGACCTTCCTGCCGGTCGATAACTCCCCCGGCCAGTCCACCGCGCCCGCCACCGCCGACCCCGACGCGGACGCCGACAGCGTGGACACCGACGAAACCACCGACGACCAGAGCGGCGGCTGAGCCCCAAAAGCCGATGTGTATCCGGCACGACCTGTGAGTACCCCAGAACCAATCATCTCCTGCCGCAACGTCGTCAAGCGCTTCGACGGCCGCACCGTCCTCAACGGCATCAACCTCGACGTCTACCCCGGCGAGACCATGGTCATCATGGGCGGCTCCGGCTGCGGCAAGAGCACGCTCCTCCGCCTGATGATCGGCTCCCTCCGCCCCGAAGAAGGCGAGATCCGCCTCCTCGGCAAGCGCATCGACGACCTCACCGACAGCCAGCTCGACGACGTCCGCAAGAAGATCGGCATCCTCTTCCAGTCGGGCGCGCTCTTCAACTCCATGTCGGTCGCCGAGAACGTCGCCCTCCCCCTCGAGGAGCACACCGACCTCGGCCGCGAAATCATCGACATCCAGGTCAAGATCAAGCTCGAGCTCGTCGGCCTCCGGGAGCACGCCGCCAAGTTCCCCGCACAGATCTCCGGCGGCATGAAGAAGCGCGCCGGCCTCGCCCGCGCCCTCGCCCTCGACCCGCGCATCCTCTTCTACGACGAGCCCAGCGCAGGCCTCGACCCCGTCACCAGCGCCGAGATCGACCGCCTCATCGTCGGCCTCACCCGCAAGCTCGGCGTCACCAGCGTCGTCGTCACCCACGAGATGGACTCGGCCTTCACCATCGCCGACCGCATGGCCATGCTCGACAAGGGCCGCGTCCTCGCCATCGAGGACCGCGCCTGGTTCGACAACCTCCGGAAGCTCTCCGACGCCGAAGCCGCGAACCAATCCGAGGACTTCCAGCTCATCCGCCAGTTCCTCCGCGGCGACGCCGACGGCCCCATCACCGAACGCCGCGCCGCCACCAACTACGCCGAGGACCTCCTCGGCGGCCGCCCCCCCGGCCACGCACCCAGCATCGAGGCGACCCGATCCCGGGGATGAACAACGTCGTAATAACCAGGCGATGATCCCGCGTGACCTTCAGCAGGCCCCCGCCGGCGTCGATAGTCCTTGTTTTACGGACCGACGGCCCATGCCCGACCGCGCGGAAGACATCAAGGAGATCGAGGCACTCGACCAGCGCGTCGATGAGCTGCTCGCCGATGTCGAAGAGTCCGCCAGCGGCATCGCCGCCGCGCTCCCGCCCGACCCCGTTGCGCAGACCGAAGCCCAGCCCGAAGCCCATCCCGCAACCGAGTTCGCCTCCGCCGACGACATCCTCGCCGAGGCCCAGGGCGAGCTCTCCGCCAAGCCCGCCCCTCCAGCTCCCCCCGCTCACACCTTCGAGCAGGCGAACATCCCCACGGTCCCCAAGGACCAGATCCCCGACGAGCAGCTGGGCGCGCATCCCAGTTTCGTTGACGCCGATCAGGCCCTCGAGTCCGCCGCGGCGGAGCTCTCCGCGCAGGCCGATGAGCCCGCCGCCGATGCCCCCGCCGCCGACCCCGCGCCCTCATCCGCGCCCGAGCACCCCGCCGAAGAACTCTCAGGCCCCGAAGCGATCACCAGGCTCGACGAGAAGCTCGCCGAGCACGCCG
>JAEYNG010000357.1 GCA_023412695.1 Planctomycetota bacterium
GATTGTCTCGCGGATGATGTCGGCGACGCTCGTCGCCGGGCTCTCCACGGCCGCGGTGCACGTCATGTCACCCACGGTGCGGAAACGCACGGTTCGGCGCAGCACTTCCTCGCCGCGCCGGGCGGGGAAGAGGTCGGAGATCGGACAGATGCGTCCGGCGCGGATCACGACGTCGCGCTCGTGCGAGAAGTAGATCGACGGGACCTCGAGGTTCTCCGCGCCGATGAACTCCCACACATCGAGCTCGGTCCAGTTCGAGAGCGGGAAGACGCGCAGGTGCTCGAATCCGTCGCCGGCGACGGTGCTGCGGCGGAGACGCGTGTTGTACAGGTTCCAGAGCTCGGGCCGCTGGTTGCGCGGATCCCACTGTCCCATTTCGTTTCGGAAGGAGAAGATGCGCTCCTTGGCGCGGGCCTTCTCCTCGTCGCGACGGGCGCCGCCGAAGAGTGCATCGAACCGGAACTCGTTGATCGCGTCGAGCAGCGTGGGGATCTGTGCGAGGTTGCGGCTCGTCTCGCCGGGGTTCTCGTACACCAGCCCCTTGCGGATGGCGTCGTCTACTGTGCGGACGATGAGCTGTGCGCCGAGCGACCTGACGGTGCGGTCGCGGAACTCCAGCACCTCTGGGAAGTTGTGTCCTGTGTCAATGTGCAGCACCGGGAAGGGCAGCTTGGCGGGGAAGAACGCCCGTGCCGCGAGGTGCAGCATGCCGATCGAGTCCTTGCCGCCGCTGAAGAGCAGGGCGGGCCGCTCGCACTCCGCCGCGACCTCGCGGATAATGTGCATGGACTCGGCCTCGAGCATCTCGAGATGGGAAAGGGTCGTCGTCGGCATGATCGGTCCCGGCTCCGTCCAGGAGGTCGTTCCGCGGCCGGAAGCGGCGAACACCACGTCGCCGCCCCCGGTTCAGGGCCAACTATATCGCCCTCGCGGGCGAACATCGGCCGTTTTCGTTGCTCATTGAGAGCCCTCAGAAGAGCGGGGGGACCGCTCCTATATGGATCTTCAGGTAGCCTACCGCCATGCCCTCCGCTCCGCAGTATCCGAGCAAGAACCCGATCGCCCACATTCGCTACGAGTCGCCGTATGGCGGGCATCCGATCCTTCGACGGAAGGCGCAGGACGCATACGCCGCCGTGGAGGCATTTCTGCGCGAATGCACAGATTGGGACGGCACCTGGCCCGACAACACGATCCAGGGTCAGCCCGCGCAGAAGTTCATTACCGCCGATGATCGAAATGACCGGATCATCGCCGAGTTCGAACAGATGCTCGGCCGATCGAAGCCGGGCATTACCTCGCAGGTTGTTGAACTGGGAGACGATTTCAAGGTTGTCAGTTCAGTAACCGCAGAGAGTTGGTCGGTTCCGGCAGACCTGCACCACTGGGCTGTCAAACGTGTGCTCGAAGCGCCGCCGGCGAAACGCGGCTGGCCCGACGCGTTGTCCTGCACCTCCGCCCTGAGCTTTCGTCTGCGCGAGCCGGGTACCCGAAAGGTCCTTCCGGGGCAGTCTGCCTCCGGCTCACACTTTGAACCTGACAGCATCCGTTCGGGATTGCTCCTACACATCTCGTCGGGCAACACATCGGCCTTCTTCGATCTGGTCTTGCCGTTCGCGGCGCCGGATTCCAACTTTGTCGACTATGTCAGCAGACTGCGTCCCCACCTACCGATCAGGCTCGCGAAGGGGAACTTCAAGCACTATGTGCCGAACAGGGCGATGAACGGATACAACAAGAAGCGAGTTGACGCGTCGCTCCTGGCGGACATCTGAAATCAGACGCTTTCCCTCTTCAACTCCCGGCGTTGTTTCGCCTTCTTCACCATCTCCTCGACCCACACCGGCACGTAGGGCGGGATGCACCCCTTGGAGACGGGCCAGTCCTTATAGAGGCCGATTTTCTCGCCGATCGCGACCGCACGCTTGCGGAGCTTTGGGTGATGGATGCCGATCGCGCCGAGGGTGTTGTTCATCGTCCACTGAACCTCGGGCCTGGCCTTGGGCATCTCCTTCTCGATGCGGTCGAGCAGCCCGTCGAGGTCGAGCCCGGCGGCATTTCCCTTGTTGATGCGGCTGGCCGTGAGGTGCCAGCCCGCCCGCGCGGCCCAGATGTTCTTGTCCTTCATCCACTCCTGCCGCAGATCTTGCCCTTCCGCGTGCTTTGCGACAACGTACGAGTTCAGCCACTCCGCCACGTGTGAGCACGTCGTGGACCGTGTCAGCGAGTCTACTTCTTTGGCCGAGAGTGTCTTGGGGTTCAGCAGCAGTGTTGCAAGCAGTTGGGCCTCGACGTTGCCCGTCTCCCACAACTCAAACGCGAGCGCCTTGTCCGCCTTCAGCTTCTTTGCGACTGTCCGGATGTCGCCGTGCTTCACGCCGAACTGGTTCTCCGGAGCGCCCCACTTGGCGTTGTGCCTGCGACGCGTCTCGTTGCCCATCGACTCGAGCTTTGCGAGAATGTCCTTGAGCGTCATGACGGAGATTGTACAGACCGCAGTCTCCGCCAAAAACAAAGAAACCTGCGGTTCACGCAGGTCTCTCCGTCGGTAATAGCGGGGCCAGGATTTGAACCTGGGACCTTCGGGTTATGAGCCCGACGAGCTACCGGACTGCTCCACCCCGCAATCTGGCCGGACAATAGGGCCGCCCCTCGCGCCGATCAAGTTCGTGAGCGCGTCCTCACGCACTTCGCGGTTACGCCGCGGGTGCGCGGCGTGCGGCTGGTGAAACGACTATGTCTACCGGTACGGCCCGCCGATTCTACGTCTCACCCTCCCTACACTCGCCCAATGACGCAGCAGCATCGTGAACCGGTTAACGTCCTCCTCGTCGGCGGCGGCGGACGCGAGCACGCCCTCGCGTGGAAGCTCCGCCAGTCCCCGCGTCTCGGGCAGCTCTTCATCACCAACCCGGAGAACCCGGGCCTCGCCGCGCTCGGCCGCCCGGTCGATGTCCCGATGGACCTCCGCGCGCCCTTCCAGTTCCAGCGGTTCTGCGACAAGAACAACGTCGGGCTCGTCGTGATCGGCCCGGAAGAGCCGCTCGCCGCGGGTCTTGCCGACATCCTCGCCGCCCCCGGCAGGGCGATCTTCGGCCCGACCGCTACCGCCGCCCGCCTTGAGTCCGACAAGGCGTGGGCCAAGCAGTTGATGCGTGCGGCATCAGTTCCTATGGCCGACGGTCGGACCTTTACCGACCCCGGTGCGGCGAAGATGTACATCGAAACCCGCGAGGAGCCGCCGGTCGTCAAGGCCTCCGGCCTTGCCAAGGGCAAGGGTGTGATCGTGCCGCAGACGATGGCCGAGGCCATGGCCGCGATCGACCGGATCATGGTCAAGAAAGAGTTCGGCGACGCCGGCAAGTCCGTTGTGGTCGAGGAGCGGTTAGAGGGCCACGAGGCTTCTGTGCTCGCCCTGGTCGATGGCCGCACGATCTACGTCCTCGAGGCCTGCCAAGACCACAAACGACTTGGCGAGAATGACACTGGCCCCAATACCGGGGGCATGGGCGTCTATTGCCCCGGCGGCATCACTGACGATGCCACGCTCACCCAGGTCCAGGCCGAGGTCCTTGTCCCGACGCTCGACGCGCTCCGTCGCGAGGGAATCGATTTCCGCGGCGTGCTTTATGCCGGCCTCATGATCACCCCCGGCGGGCCCAAGGTCCTCGAGTTCAATACCCGCTTCGGCGACCCCGAATGCCAGGCGCTGATGGCCCGATTCAACTCTGACCTTGTGGACGTCCTCCTCGCGACCGCCACGCGTCGGTTGGAAGAGGTGGATATCAACTGGAACCCGGCAGCGTCTTGCTGCGTCGTCATCGCCGCGCAGGGGTATCCGGAGAAGCCGAAGAAGAATGTGCCGATCACCGGTGTTGACGCCGCGGCGGCTGTGGAAGGCGTCCAGGTCTTCCATGCCGGCACGCGTTTGGATCCGTCCGGAACCCTGGTCACGGCCGGCGGCCGTGTGCTCAACGTCGTGGGCACCGGCGACACCATCGCCGAGGCCCGCCGTCGTGCCTACGAGGCCGCGGAAAAGATCCACTTCCCCGGCATGATCATTCGGCGCGACATCGCCGCCAAGGCTGCTGAACTGGTCAACAAGCCCTGACGCTCACTTGTTCTGATCGGGCGTGGTTTCCGTCCCGGGCGGCGGTGGGGGGTTGATCGCCGGCGACGCCTGCATCACGCGTGCGACAAGCCGTGGCAGCCGATCAAGCGGGTACACGCGGTAGACGTCACCAGATCGGACCGCGGCGAGCGCGGACACCGTGCTCATGCCGATCTCAACCTCCGCCAGTGGTGCATCGTCGAGCGACCGCAGCGAAACGCGGGCGCCCGCGCGGTAGGCC
>JAEYNG010000459.1 GCA_023412695.1 Planctomycetota bacterium
ATGGACCCATACATGAACCTTGCGCTCCGCTACGCGAGCGAGGAGGCGCGGTACGCGAACGTGCCGCGGGAGACGATCGAGCGGGCCATCAAGAAGGGCGCGGGGGAGCTTGGTCAGCAGAACTTCGAGAACGTGCGGTACGAGGGGTACGGGCCGGGCGGGTTCGCGGTGGTGGTGGAGGCGCTGACGGACAACCGCACGCGCACCGCGGGCGATGTGCGCAACGCGTTTACGAAGTTCGGCGGGAACATGGGGGCCACCGGGTGCGTGAGTTACATGTTCGACACTCGCGGCGAGGTATACATCAAGCCCGAGGGCGTTGACGCGGACAAGCTCATGGAGGCGGCTGTGGAGGCGGGGGCTCGCGACGTCGAGCCGCCGCAGGGCGACGATGCGCCGTGGTGCGTGCTCACCGAGCCGGCCGACTTTGCGAAGGTGAAGGACGCGATCGAGCAGGCCGGGTACGTGATCGAGCAGGCGTCGATCACGCTCTCGCCCACGAACACCGTGACGCTCACCGGCGAAACCGCCCAGCAGGCGATGAAGCTCATCGACCTGCTCGAAGACAACGACGACGTGCAGAAGGTGTACTCAAACTTTGAGGTCCCGGACGAAGATCTCGCGGCGGGGTGATTCGCGGTTTCTTGCGCGCGCGTTTACACGTTCAGTTGATCGGTCCACGCCTCGACCATCGCGGCCGCGGCGGCGTTGGGCTGCGCGAGCGAACGTGTGTCGGCGACGACCCACCCGGTGTACTCGATCGTCGTCAGCGCGACTATGTAGGCCAGTAGGTCGAGCCTTCCATCGCGCGAGCCGGGGACCACACGGCCGCCGCCGACGTGGCGCGACAGGTCGCTCAGCCGCCCCGAGGCAAGCGCCGGGCCGAGCTTTGAAACCAGCGATGCCGGGTCCTTCCCCGCGCTCAAAGCGGCCGCGGGATCGATGCCCGCGTCGATGCCCGTGCTCGGCGTGCGCTCGGCCACGGGCGCATGATCGGCAAGGCGCACGCCGGCCTTGTCCGCCGCGGTGGCGAGCTGCGACTTCACGGCTCCGGACAGGTTCTCGGGCAGGACGATGCTGATGCAGGGACGCGCGGCGACAGAGCCGATGCCCCGCACGAGGCAGGCAAGTTCCGCGACCAGCTCCATCGCGGCGATCGCCGCGCCGGCGGCGCGATCGACCTGCGCGGGGTCGCTGAAGTGCTCCGGCGGGATCCAAAGGTCCGCGCCGGAGAGGTCCAGCCCCTCGCGCCGGATCGTCGCGGCGAGGTCTCGCCGGGCGGAGCGGTCGAGCTCGCGTGCCCGCAGGCCCGGGGCCGCGGCGTTGAGGTGGCCCGCGGCGAAGCCGATGCTCCGTGCCCATGGCACAAGGTCGCGCAGCCCGGCGGGCGACGCGTCGCCGGCCTGCAGACCGCCGAGGGCGAGGCTCAATGGTGGAACGCCGATCGTCATGCGGGCGATTATTGCCGCGCCGCCGCGGGGTCCGCGTCGAACTACCATCGGGGCATGAGCAGTTGGAAGGGCTTCTGCGAGGTGGTGCACGCCGTGGCGCTGGCGTTGTGGCTGGGCTTTGTCGTGGCCGCGGGGACGTTCGCCGCGCTGGTGTTCGGCGTGTCGAGATCGTTCGACCCGCGGCTGCCGGAGTTCGAGGCGTACACCGGCGAGCACTACCTGATCATCGGCGGGAAGATGGCCCAGACGGTCTTCTTCGCGGCGGATGTGGTGCAGTTCGCCTGCGCAATGCTGGCGATCGTGACGCTGATTGCGCTGTTCCGAGTTCGGGCAGACGAAGCCCGACGCCCGGCGATGGTGGTGCGGGCATCGGCGCTCGCGGTTGCCTCGGCGGCGCTGGCGTCGCTGCTGGTCATCGTGAACCCGAAGATCGTCGCCGCGACGCGTGATTATTGGCAGGCGGCGCGGGCGGGGGACATGACGACCGCGGCGGCGCACCGAGCAATCGCCGGCGACACGCACCCGTACGCCTCTGCGCTGATGGCCGCCGCGGCGCTGATGGTGCTCATCGCGCTGGTCGCGGGAATCTGGAGCCTTGCGAGGCCGCACGTGCCGGCTTCTGCGTCGGCCTCGTCGGGCGAGCGTTTGCCCGAGCCGGCGCTTCTCCGGGGCCGCCGGGCATGAGCGCGAAGCGCACGCCGAACGGCGATATCCCATTTGAGCTGCCCCGGGTGAGCGCGGCCGAACGCCGCCGGGCGATGGAGCTGCTCGAGGCGTTGCGCGAGCGCTACGCCGATGCGCACTGCGAGCTCGACTATCGCACGCCGCACGAGCTGCTGGTTGCGACGATCCTGTCCGCCCAGGCGACGGATGTCGGCGTGAACAAGGCGACGCCAGCGCTGTTCAAGGCGTTCCCGACGCCCGCTGATTATGCCAAAAGCTCGCCCGAGAAGATCGAGCCGTACATCCGGACCATCGGGTTGTTCCGCAACAAGGCCAAAGCCGTGCACGCGGCAATGAAGGACATCGTCGAGCGGTATGGCGGCGATGTGCCGCGGACGATGCCCGAGCTGCTGACGCTCCGCGGCGTCGCGCGGAAGACGGCCAACGTAGTACTGGGGAACGCGTATGGGATCAACGTCGGGTTCGTTGTGGACACGCACATCGAGCGGCTCTCGAAGCGGTTCGGGCTCGTGCCGCCGGAGGCAAACGTGCAGGCTGTCGAGCGGCGGCTGATGGCCTTGTTTCCGCGTAAGGAATGGTGCCAGGTATCGCACATGCTGATCTGGCACGGCCGGCGGGCGTGCAAGGCCCGGGGGCCGGGGTGTTCCGAGAACCCGATCTGCCGGCGGTTCGGTACCTGCTGCGAGTTGCGGGTGTCCGCACCGAGAGCCGCGAAAACAAAGGCAAAGCCCGGCCGCGGCCCGAAGCAATAGCGGCGGCTCGGCGGCGTTCTGCTTACGGAGGGCATCTGGTTTGACGGCGGACCGTACGGCCAACGCTGGAGAAACGTCGCCGGGCACGGGGCCCGAGGTGGCGGCGCTGCTCGCGGCCGCCGCAAGGGGCGACGAGCGCGCGTGGCGTGCGATCGTGGACCTCTACGCCCGGCGTGTCTACGCGCTCGCGCGATCGCGCCTGGGGCGCGGCTCGGGCGAGCGGGGACGCTCCGCGGAGTCGGCGGGCGGGTTTGGCGGGGTAGGGGGGTTCGGCGGGTGCGAGCTCGCCGAGGAGGTGACGCAGTCGGTGTTTGTGACGGTCGCGAGCAAACTCGGGAGCGGCGGGTACACCGAGCAGGGCCGGTTTGAGGCGTGGCTCTTCCGCGTAGCGATGAACCGTATCCGCGACGAGGCGCGCCGGAGCAAGCGACGGCTCGAAAGTATCGACCCGGAGTTCGCGATCGACATCGCCGCGCCGGAGCATGACGCGGATCGGGAAGGGCAGGATGCAGGGTTGACCGCCCTTCGGGCCGCGATGGAGCAGCTTGGGGACGCGGATCGTGAAGTCGTCGAGCTTCGACACCACGCGGGCCTGTCGTTCAAGCAGATCGCAGACCTCATGGAAGAGCCGCTGGGGACGTTGCTGGCGCGGCACCACCGGGCGTTGCGCAAGCTGAAGGAACTGTTGACCGCGGGCGGCACATCGCCTGCGTTCGCGGGTGTGAATGGTGGGAAGTGAACATGGACCAGAGCCAAGACAACCCGATCGTTGACGAGACGCTGCCGGCCGACCTCGCCGATATCGCCGCGCTCCTCGACCGCGCCGGCGCGGCGAACCGCGCGGCGATGCCGGGACGCGCGATCGAGCGTGTCGCAGCTGCGTCGACGCATGCGATGTTGAACCCGGAGTCGGTCGAGGTCGCGAGTGCGGTGGGGGCCGTGGCGATCGATGCTCGCGTTGCGGCGGCGTCAGGCCCGGAGGGGCTGGAGGAGCGGGTCTTCCTCGCCAGCCGCGAGGCGCTTGTATCGGCGCCGGCGTTGCGGCTTGCGGGCGAGGGAACCTTGCCACCGCCGCGGGTGTTGCGCCCGATACGCACGTGGATCCCGGCCGCGCTCGCCGCGATGCTCACGATCGCGGGCGCAGGGCTCGTGCTGTACCTGCGCACGAACGTGGCGACGCCCGACGCGGTTGGTGTCCCGAACGGCGGCAATATCACGACCGCCTCGTTCGAGACCGAGATGGAGAACTTCCTCGATCTTCTTGAGTCCGCGCCGGAGACCGACATCGTCGAGACCACCACGGACTTTGCAACGATTGACGAACTGCTCGACTGGGAGTCGCTCTGATGACCCTTCGTTCACCGATGCTTGCCCTTATCGCCGCGGCGATGTGCACCGCCGGCGTGTCCGCGCAGCCCGAGGACGCACCGCCTCCTCCGCGGCGAGACGACCCGATGATGCAGGAGGACGGGCGAGGCGCCCGCTCGATCCGCGAACGGCTCGAGCAGCGGCGCGAGCAGCTGCGACGGGCCCAGCAGCGGCTCGACCTCGCGATCCGCATGCTCGACGAGGGCGCGTCGCTCGACGATGTTCGGCGCGAGTACCCCGATGTCTTCCAGAGCCGACCGGGTCCGGGGCCGGAGGAGCCCGACGGGCCGCCGAGCGGGCGTCGCGGGATGCGCCGCGACGGGCCGGAACGCTTCGACCGTGACCGCCCGGACAATCGCGACTTCGGACGCGGGCCAGCA
>JAEYNG010000020.1 GCA_023412695.1 Planctomycetota bacterium
GGCCTCATCGGCCTGAGCGCGATCCCCATCCAGCTCACGCCGACAGTGGACCGGCCCGTGATCGAGGTGACGACGAGCTGGCCCGGACGCAGCCCGCAGGAGATCGTTGACAACATCACCCGCGAGCAGGAGAAGCGGCTCAAGAACGTCTCGAACCTCAAGAGCATGCGCTCGACGAGCGAGGACGGCGTCGCGACGGTGTCGCTTGAGTTTTACGTGGGATCGGACATCTCCCGCGCGTTGCAAGAGGTGTCGGACTCGCTTCGGCAGGTCCCCGCGTACCCGGCGGAGGTGGACGAGCCGACCATCAAGGCGGCGGACGGCGCGAGCGAGAACGCCATCGCGTGGATCATCATCGACGTCGATCCGCAGTTCGCGCACCTGCACCCGGACTTCGACATCACAACCCTCTTCGACCCCTTGGACAAGGAGGTCAAGCCCTTCCTCGAGCGCATCGACGGTGTCGCGGAGGTGAACGTCTACGGCGGGCGCGAGCGCGAGGTGCGGGTGCTGATCGACCCGCTCAAGCTCGCCCAGCGCAGCCTGAATCATCTGGACGTGATCGCCGCGCTGCAGGCCGAGAACCGCAACGTCTCCGCGGGCACGATCGCCGAGGGCAAGCGCGAGTACCGCGTCCGCGTGCTTGGACAGTTCGTCACCGAGCGCGACGTGCTCGACACGATCGTCGCATACCGACCGGCCGACCAGATGAACTCGGGCTCGCTCAAGCCCGTTTTCGTCCGCGACGTCGCGGAAGTGGAGTTCGGCTTTCAGAAGAAGCGCGGGTTCGTCCGGTCGCTCGGGTACCCGTCGATCGCCATCAACGCGATCCGCCAGAGCAACGCCAACGTGGTCTCGGTGATGGAGGACCTGCGTGCCCGCCTCGAGGATGTGCGGCGGGACATCCTGCCGCGGCTGGCGGGGGACGTCGGCCCGCACCTCCGCATGCGGCAGGTTTACGACGAGACGACCTATATCGACTCGGCGATAGACCTGGTGGTCGATGCTCTCTGGCAGGGCGGTCTGCTCGCATCAATCGTGCTACTGATCTTCCTGCGGTCGCTCCGGACCACCGGCCTTGTCGCGATCGCGATCCCGCTGTCGGTCATCGGCGCGTTCCTGGTGATGTTCCTGGCCGGGCGGACACTCAATGTCGTCTCGCTGGCGGGGCTTGCCTTCAGTGTCGGAATGGGCATCGACAACGCGATTGTGGTGCTCGAGAACATCTACCGGCGGAGACAACTCGGCGATCGACCGTTCCAGGCGGCCTATCGCGGAGCGCGCGAGGTCTGGGGCGCGATCCTCGCGTCCACGCTCACCAACGTCGCGGTGTTCGTGCCGATCATCACCGTGCAGGAAGAGGCCGGCCAGCTCTTCCGCGACATCACCATCGCCGCGTGCGCATCGGTCTTCTTCTCGTTGATCGTCGCTATCACCGTTCTCCCCGCGGCGGCGGCCCGGTGGATCCCCGATGCAGCGATCACGCACAAGCATCGGTCCCGCCTCATGACCGTGTGGGACGAGCTCTTTGGCCTCGTGAGGATCGCCTCGGCGTTCACCATCGGGGTCGCAAAGTTGGTCTACTGGGCGATCACCGGCTGGCGGGCGTACACGGTCCGCCCGGCGGTGATCGTCGCCCTTGTCGTCGCCAGCGCAACGGGCGCGTACCTGCTGATGCCGCCGCTGGATTACCTGCCGACCGGCAACCGCAACCTTGTTTTCGGCGGTCTGCTCATCCCGCCGGGCTATTCAGTCCAGCAGCAGCAGGAGATCGCCGAGCGGATCGAGGCTGCGCTGCGTCCGTATGTCGAGGCAGACGTCAAGAAGCCCGAGACCTACGAGGGCCTGCCGCCGATCTTCCGGTTCGAGGACCCGCAGAACCCGTACCCGCCCGTGCCGATCGAGAACTTCTTCATCGGGTCGTTCGGCGGCGGCATGTTCGTCGGCGCAACCAGCCAGGACGAAGAGCGGGTCATCCCTGTCGGCGCGCTGCTGACGGGCGTGATGAACACGATCCCCGACGCCTTCGGCGGCGCGGCGCAGACGCCGATCTTCGGCCAGGGCATCCGCCAAGGGAACACGGTCAACGTCGAGATCGCCGGCCCGGACCTTGATCGCGTCACCGAGGCGGCGAAGGTGCTGCTCGGCACGGCGGGCGCGAAGTACGGCTACGGCCTGAATGTCGCCCCCAATCCGTCCAACTTCAACCTCACGCAGCCGGAGTGGAGCGTCCGGCTCAATCAGCACGGGCGCGAACTCGGGCTGACCTCGCGGGATATCGGCACCGCCGTCCGCGGCCTGTTCGACGGTGCCTACGTCGATGACTTCCAGCTCCCCGAGGACACCGTTGATCTCGTGCTCGTGCCCGCGGGGGGAAAGCTCGAGTACAAGGAGCGGCTCGCCGCGATCCCGATCGCAACACCGAGCCTCGGCCCGACCGGCCCACGCATCGTCCCGCTCGACAGCGTCGTGGACCTCGCCGAGTCACGCTCGCCGCAATCGATCCAGCGCGCGGAGGAGTTGCCGAGCGTCACCATCCAGATCCGGCCGCCGTCGGGCACCACCGTTGACGAAGTTATGACGACTGTGCGGGACGAGATGCTCGCGCCGATGGAGGCAAACAGGCTCATCGACCGCACCATGCGTGTGCGGATGGAGGGCACCGCGGCGAGCCTCGACCAGGTGCGGGCATCGCTCTTCGGTCGGCCGCGGACCGGCCCGCCGGCGAAGTGGCAAACGGTGCTGGGCCCGGTGACGTACGGGTTGGTCGCGGTGTGCTTCGTGCTGACGCTCGTGTTCGCCGGCCGCGCACTCGTCCGCTCGAAGCGCGGCCGGCCGGTCCCGTTCCAGTCGGTCATGTACGGCGCGATCGGCATGGTGCTGCTCGCACTGCTGCTCGGCGGGATCGCCTCCGGGCTCATCTCCGCGCCGCAGCTGCTCATGGCCCGAGTCGGCTGGGCGCTGCTCGTGACGTACCTGCTCATGTGTGCGCTCTACGAGAGCTTCCTGTACCCGCTGGTGATCATGTTCAGCGTGCCGCTGGCGGTGGTCGGTGGGTTCGGCGGGCTGGCGATCGTCCACGCGGTCACGCTGATGAACCCGGCGAAGGCCCCGCAGCAGCTCGACGTGCTGACGATGCTGGGCTTTGTCATCCTGATCGGCATCGTCGTGAACAACGCGATCCTGCTTGTCGAGCAGGCGTTGAACCTCATGGAGCCGTGGCGCCTCGGCGACATCGCCGCGGGGGAGAAGCCGATGAGCGCCAACGAGGCCATCGCCGAATCCGTGCGCACGCGCATCCGTCCGATTTTCATGTCCTGCCTGACGAGCGTCGTCGGCACCTTGCCGCTGGTGGTCTACCCCGGCTCAGGCTCGGAGATGTACCGCGGCATGGGCGCGGTGCTCATCGGCGGCCAGCTCGTGTCCACCGTGTTCACGCTCGTACTCGTGCCGCTGGTGTTCAGCCTGGTTATCGAGATGCGCGACGGCGCGCTGGCAATCTTCGGGGGCGAGGCCGACCGTTCCCGGAAGCTTGCCGACTTCGAAGACCACGTCCAAGGGCGTCCCTCGCTCGCGAATGCCAACGGAAACGGCACGGCTGTCAGCACGTCGAACGCGCGTTGAACCAGCTCCTATCGGATCCCGTACACGCGGCGGGCGGAACTGGCCTGCTCGCTGTGCCGAATAGATCGGGAACTCCGCGGCCCGCTGCGCATCCAATGATTGCAGTGGAGCCGGTCGGAGGTCCGAGACCGGCGTTCTCTCGGCGAGTGCCGGGAGCGAGGCGCGGCGGACAATGCCGCGAATCCGGCCGCGAGCGCCGGGGGGATACGGGCCAGGAGAAGACCATGCACACGAGACTGCTTGTGTCGGTCGTATCGATCGCGGGCATCGCCGCGGCTGCAATGGGCCAGACGTCGGGGAACGCACCCGCATCATCCGCGCAGCCACGCGCCGAGCAGCCGGCGAAGCGAACTGTCGTGAACCCGAAGCGTGAGACGCTACAGAAACTGCAGCGGCGGCTGACGATCGACTTCACCGATTCCCGCCTCGAGGATGTCATCACATTTGTCACAGAGGTTACGGGCGCGGACATCGAACCCGTTTGGACGGTGGGCAACACCGTCGGCCTCGACAAGGACAAGCGGGTCACGCTGAGCGTGAAGAACCAGGCCGCGCTGACCGCGATCGAGAAGATCCTCGAGAAGTCGCAGGACGATTTCCAACAGAACGCGTGGCAGCTGTCGGATTCCGGCGCGCTGGAGATCGGCCCGAAGGACGCGCTGAACCGGACCAAGCGCGTCGAGATTTACGACATCAACGACCTGCTCCACGTGATCCCGCGCTATTCCGAGGTCCCGCAGATCGACCTCAACTCGGTCCTGCAACAGGCTCAAGGCGGCGGGCAGTCGCCGTTCGAGGACGCCGACGAGGACGACAACGAGGACCGCCGCACCCGCGCGGAGCGTACGCAGGACATCATCGATTTGCTCATCACCCTTGTTGAGCCGGACCAGTGGGTCGACAACGGCGGCGAGGGCGCGAGCATCCGCGCGTGGAACGGCCAGCTCATCGTCCGCGCGCCCGACTACGTGCACCGCCAGATCAACGGCTACCCGTTCTGGCCATCGCACACCGTCACCCAGACCAAGGGCCGGCGCTACGTCTCGCTCGACATGGACGCGGGCATCGGCAAGATCGACGGCTTCGAGCAGCACCCGGTGACGGGCGTCGTCAATGGCCGGCCGATCAGCAGCGGCCCGCCGGGTGGCGGCGGTTGATCGACCGCACAGGATGAACAGGAATCCGCTCGCAACGCGCGACGAGCCGCTGCGAGCGTTTTTCGTTTTGAATGCAGCGAGAACAATCAGAGCTGCCAGAGGCTGCTGCCCCACGTCAGTCCGCCGCCGAACGCGACGAACATCACCTTCTGTCCCGGCTTGACGCGGCCCGACATCCGCAGTTCGTGCAGACACAGCGGGACCGATGCCGCGACGGTGTTGCCGTAGCGGTCGATGTTGATGTACAGCTTGTCCTCGGGCAGGCCGAACCGCTCCCTCGCGGCGACGAGGATACGGGCGTTCGACTGGTGGCAGACGAACATGTCCACCTGATCAGCGCGAAGGGCAACCTTATCGAGCGTCTCCTGGATC
>JAEYNG010000033.1 GCA_023412695.1 Planctomycetota bacterium
GGCCTCATCCTCTCATTCCACGACTTCACCGGCCGCCCCGCCGACCTCATGCGCCGCATCGCGTCGATCGCGCACGAGCCGGCCGCGCGCGTCGCGAAGGTCGTTATCACCGCCCGCTCCGTCCGAGACAACCTCGAGCTCTTCGACCTCCTCAGCGAGAACGCCGCGGGCAAGCCGCTCATCGCCCTCGCCATGGGCCGCTTCGGCCTGATGTCCCGCGTACTCGCGCCGAAGTTCGGCGGCTTCCTCACCTTCGCCGCTCTCCGCCCCGGCGCGGCCACAGCGCCGGGCCAGCCCCCCGTCCGCGCCCTGCTCAACGCCTTCCACTTCCGTTCCATCAACCGCCGCACCCGCGTCCTCGGCGTCATCGGCTGGCCGATCGACCACTCCCTCTCGCCGGCCGTCCACAACGCCGCCTTCGAGGCCTACGCGAGCGACTCGTGGGACATCGACGCCGACGACCCGTGCAACGCGGTCTACCTCCCGCTCCCCGTCGGGCCCGAGTACGAGCACTTCAAGGCCACCATCGACGCGCTCGTCGAGCACCCGCGGCTCGACTTCGCCGGGTGCTCCGTCACCGTCCCGCACAAGCAGCACCTCGTCCGCTTCGCGCGCGAGCGCATCGCCTCCGGCGACGCCCGCTGGTCGATCGACCTGCTCAGCGAGCTGTGCGGCGCGGCCAACACGCTCGTCATCGATCGCGCACCCGGCGGCGAGTACACCGCCGCGCGCGTAATCAACACCGACGCCCCCGCCGCCGCGGGCTGCCTGCGTCAGGCGCTCGAGCAGCTCGAAGGCAAGCGGATCGCACTCCTCGGCGCGGGCGGTGTCGCACGCGCCGTCACCGCAGGGCTCGTCGCCGAGGGAGCCAGCGTCATCATCCTCAACCGCTCTCGCGAGAACGCCGACACCCTCGTCCGCGACCTGCACGGGCGGCTCTCCGACCAGGCGGCGCGCGACCTGCTCTCCGCCGGCGATCTCTCCGGCTTCACCACCGCTGATCCCGACGCCGTCGTCAACTGCACGCCCCTCGGCATGGCTGGCGGGCCCGCGCCCAAAGCCTCGGCCATCGAGCCCGCGCAGCTCCAGGCATGGGCCGCCACTCGCCGCGCGCGCGAGGAAGACAGCGCGGCCATCGACCCCGTTGTCTTCGACACGGTGTATACGCCGCTCCGCACACCGCTGCTTGCCGCGGCGGACGAACTTGGCCTCACCCTCCTCGACGGGCTCGGCATGTTCGTCGCGCAGGCGGGCCTGCAGTTCACGGCCTGGACCGGCCGCCCTGCGCCCCTGCGTCTCTTCGATCGCATCTGCCGCGACGCCCTCGGCGGTTGAACCTGCAACCTCCGGACGCTTTGCGCCGAATCAGATGGTGGCCGTCATCGCCGGGCATTCGCCCGCAAGTCACTCGCTCGAGGGTCCATCCAATGACTCTGCCCGCCGCCGCGTCGCCCCGATCTGGCCACGTTCTCTTTCCAGATCACTACTGCTGGTACCTTCTCGTCTGCGTGCTCGACCTTGTGCTGACGAACACGCTGCTCAATCACTTCGGCGGCATCGAGGTCAACGGCCTCGCCGCAGGCGTGATCGAGTCGGGCGGCTTCTGGGGCCTGATTGCTTTCAAGATGGCGACCGCCGTGCTCGTGATCTGGATCTGCGAGCACATCGGTCGCTCGCGCCTCGCGACCGCGCGACGCCTCGCCGAATGGGCGATCGCCATCTCCGCGATTCCATCTGTCCTCTCGCTCACACAGCTCGCGGTCGTCGCCTATCAGAACATGATGGCATAGCCATCGCTCGCCCCGGTGACATCTGCTTCTCCTCTGTGTTCCGTGCGTACCGCCCTGAAAACTCAAGGCACCGCGATGCCGCTCGTCCGCAGCAGCGTCTTGAAGCCCTCGCCGAACACGAAGTTGTGCTCCGGGAACGCCTCGCCCGTCCGCCCCGCGCCGCCCATGTTCTGATCGAGGTGGCTGAACATCATCTCGACGTGCCCGATCTCCACGAACCCCGCCGCGGCGTTCGCATGATCGAACAGCTCGATCTTCGTCCGCGTGCTCGCGCCCTGCGCATCCATCCGCTCGAGCGTCGCCGTGTAGCGAAGCGTTGTCCCCGGCGTCGCCTCGCGCGAGATCTCCGCGCGGTTGATCTTCGCGAGGATCACCTTCTCCCGGAACCCCTCGGCGTGCCCGACGAGGATCCCGGCAGTCTGCGCTGTGCCCTCGAGGATCAGGCTCGCCGGCATGATGGGCAGCGCAGCCAGCCCGCGCTCCGCGTCCGCCGCGAAGTGGTCGTGCAGGTGCTCCTCGGCGAGCGAAACGTTCTTGATCGCGACCATCCGCTGTCGCGGCACAAGCTCCACGACGCGATCGATCCACATCCAGCGCATGCGGTTGACCCCGACCAGGGCGATCGCCCCGCGTTCACTTCTTCGCGAGCTTGCCCTCGACGAACCGGACGATCGTGTCCACGGTGAACACCGACGCCACCTTCGCCACCTTGGGGTCTTTCTCGAACTCCGCGAAGTTCACGTGCGGCAGACGCGTCTTGAGCGCGGCCAGCCCGTCGGCCGTGATCACCCCGTCCTTCACGAACTTCGGGTCCTGCGTCACACCCTCGGGGAACAGCTCGCCCTGGGCGATCTTGATCCCGAACGCCTGCTCGAGCTTGAACACGATGTCCAGGAAGTCGATCGACTCGGCGCCGAGGTCGTTGATCAGCGACGCCTCCGGCGTGACTTCCTCTTCATCTACCGCCAGCGCATCAACCAGGACGTCACGGACCTTAGGGAAAATCTCGTCGCGTGTCATGAGGGCGGGAGTTTAGCCGCCCATTCCGCAATCGTCGTTGAAAACACGTCAGAACCCCTCGAACGTGGGGCTAAACAGCGGCTGCCAACGGCCGGAGCGTGAACCGCCCGGAGACCGCTGTTGGCGGATCGCCGGAATCGGCGGTGGTCCTTCCAACCACGAAGCCCTCCCCCTTGAACTCGTAGCTCTGTTCCCCAGTTTTATGCAGCGTCACCTCGACTCGGAGGGCTTCCCCCGGCCGGACAAAGCTGCCATACTTCAGTGCGCGCACGCTCCCCAAAACAAGGCGTGTTGGACCCCCGTTGTGCTCGATCAGTCGTCTCGCCGCCTGAACCAGGGACTCCACCATGAACACCCCAGGCAGCACCGGAAAACCGGGGAAGTGGTCCTGCAAATACTCCTCCGCGCGGGTGACCTGTTTGAGGGTCACGATCCGCTCCGCGGAAACCTCCAGCACGCGATCGACCATGTCAAAGTGCATGGCCGGACGGTATCAGCCGGCACGCCCGCGGCCAAGTACCATCGCCACGTGGCCACTGTTCACGACGAGGCTGTCTGTATCCGTCACTGGGACTGGTCCGAGACCAGTCAAACCGTGACGCTCTTCACCCGGACCCGGGGGCTCGTGCGCGCACTCGCCAAGGGCTCGCGCCGGCCGGTCTCTCCTTATTCCGGCGGCGTCGAGATGCTCACGCGCGCCGAGGCCGGGCTCATCTTCCGCCCTTCCTCCGAGCTTGCCCTGCTCACCGAGTGGGACCTGCGCGAAACCTTCCCCGCGCTCCGGCGGGGGCTCACCGCCTTCAACGCGGGGATGTACTTCGCCGACCTCGTGCAGCGGTTCGTGCGCGACCACGACCCTCACCCGGCGCTCTACGACGCGCTCCTCACCGCGCTCCGCGGCATGAGTGAAGACCTGCCGCTGTCGATCCTCATATTCCAGTGGGCCGTGCTGAAAGAGGGCGGTTATCGCCCGACGCTTGGGGACGCGGAACAACCTACACAACCCACGTACCGCTTTGACCCCGCTCTGGGCGGCATCGGCGACGACGCCGAGTCCGCCGAGGGTCCCGCCGACTCGGGTTGGCTCGTGCGGCGCGAAACGGTCGAGGCTCTTCGCCGCGTCGCGGCCGATACGGGTGGCGATTCACAGCCGGCGCTGTCAGGAACAGCCGTGCAGCGCGGGGCGAGGCTGCTGGGAGCGTACATCCGCCACGTGCTCGGCGAGGAGCCGCGGACGCAGCCCCTGGTCCTCGGCCGACTTCCCGGTCGTTGATCCCGGCCGATAAGCCGTGCGACCGCACCTTGCGCGGTCCGATACTGCCGACAGGATGAAGTGGGGGGGCGGATGCGCCGATCCCGTTTCATGGGAATGGAACCTCACGCCCGGGGCGTGCTTGCACGACGGATGTGTATGAACCCTGATGTGCTGGAAAAAGTCCTGCGGTCCGATCGGCTGCCGAGCCTGCCGGCGGTCGCCGCGCGGCTCATCGAGTTGACGCGTCAGGAGGCGGTCTCGTTCAAGGACCTTGCCGAGACGATCCAGAACGATCAGGCGCTGGCCGCGAAGGTCCTCCGCACAGTGAACTCGAGCCTGTTCGGGCTGCGGAAGAAGTGCGGGAACATCAACCAGGCGATTGTGATGCTCGGCCTCTCGGCCGTGAAGAGCCTTGCGCTCGGCTTCTCGCTCGTCGGGGCGATCAAGGACTGCCACATCGAGGGCCTTGACATGCCCGCGCACTGGCGGCGCGCGCTCTACACGGGCGTCGCGGCCAAGCACATCGCGGCGAAGGCCGGCATCGGGCAGGAGGACGAGTGCTTCCTCGGCGGCCTGCTGCAGGATGTCGGCGTCATCGCGCTGCACCAGGCCCTCGGGGAGGAGTACGACGAGGCGATCGCGGGCGCGGAGGGGGATCACCGCCGCGTCGCCACCGTCGAGCTCGAGACGTTCCATGTCCAGCACCCCGACATCGGCGCGCTGCTCGCGCAGCGGTGGAAGCTCCCCGAGGAG
>JAEYNG010000158.1 GCA_023412695.1 Planctomycetota bacterium
GCGTCGGCGGGGGCGAGGCGCATGGCACGGAAGACCGAGTATCCGGCTCCGCCGCACGCCGCGGCGATGGTCACGCCGACGCCGATGAACGCGACACCGACTTCCAGCCGGTACTCGTGGAAGGGGAAGCGGAAGAAGCGGACGTAGACCGAGGTGAGGAGGGAACCCATGTAAGCGCCGAGGGAGATGCCGACGACGGCGCCGATGAGGCCGACGACCGCGACCATGGCGAAGTAGTGGCGGCCGATGTCCCAGGGCGAGTATCCGAAGGCGCGGAGCAGCGCGATCTGCTCGCGTTGGGTGCGCACAAGGCGCGAGATCACGATGTTGATGAGCATCGCCGAGACGGCGAGGAAGACGGGGGGTGTGATGCTCGCCATGCTGCGGAGCTGCTGGAGCTCATCGCTGACGTAGCGGTCGGAGGCATGTTCATCGCGCCCGTACGCGCCGTCGCCGCCGTATGGGCGCGTGATCGCGTCGAGACGGTCCTTGACTTCGTCGATGTTCGCCTCGGGCGAGATGGAGAGGGCCAGATCGTTGAATGCGCCGTCGAGATCGAACGAGGCTTCGATCTGCTTGCGGCGCATCCACATGACGCCGTAGCGTTTGTCATCGGGGACGAAGCTGCCCGGGCGGAGGGAGTAGACGTGTTCGGGCGAGAGCGCTGCGCCTACGACGGTCAGCCGCTCCATGCGGCCGTTGATGACGGCTTTGAAGGTGAAGCCGGGGCGCATGGAATGAGCGGCGGCGAAGGCCTCGCTGACCAGCACCTCGCCGGCGCCGGCCTGGCCGCTCTCAGGCAGCCTGCCGAAGCGGATGTGGAGGCGGTTGAGTGTCGGCTCGGCGTCGTCGGGGATCGAGACGATGACGCCGGCGGCGGGTTCGTTCAGTCCGGGGATGTCGAGATTGACCGCGGCGACTGCGCGGTCATCGACCTGCACAACACCGGGGATCTCGCGGACCTGCGAGACAAGCGAGCGGGGAGCCCGCTTGACGGTGGTGAACACGTGGGCGAACCGGGCCCGCTCGTAGTACGCGGACTGGGTGGCCTGCAACGAGCGGGAGGCGCTGACGGCCATGAGGAACGCGCCGACGCCGCAGGCCATGACGAGGCTGATGGCCAGCAACTGGGTTTTGAGACGCCAGAGGTCGCGGAGGAGTTTGCGGTTGAGTGCCCGCATGGGATTGCTTCACCAGGCAAGCCGGTTCGTGTCGAGCTTGGTTGTGTTGGCGACGACGGCGGCGATCCGGCCATCGGACATGCTGATGACGCGGTCGGCCATGCCCGCGATCGCCGCGTTGTGGGTGATGACGACGGCGGTGGTGCCGAGTTCGCGGTTGGCGCGGGCGATGGCTTCGAGGACGACGATCCCCGTCTTGACATCGAGCGCGCCGGTGGGCTCATCGCAGAGCAGGACATCGGGGCGCTTGGCGATGGCGCGGGCGATGGCGACACGCTGCTGCTCGCCGCCGGACATCTGGGCGGGAAAATGGTCGAGGCGGCTTCCCAGTCCGACGAGCTCGAGCGCCTGCTCCGGCCGCATCGGCTTGCTCGCGATCTCGGTGACAAGGGAGACGTTTTCTCGCGCGGTCAGGCTCGGGACGAGGTTGTAGAACTGGAAGACGAATCCGACGTGCTCACGGCGGTATTGCGTGAGCGTGCGGTCATCCATCCTGGTCAGGTCGTGATCCTCGTAGCTGACGGTGCCGGAGGAGGGGACATCCAGCCCGCCGAGGATATTGAGGAGCGTGGACTTACCGCTGCCGGAGGGGCCGAGAAGGACAACCAGTTCGCCCGCATAGAGGTCGAGATCGACGCCGCGGAGGGCCCAGACATCGACCTCGCCCATGTGGTAGACCTTGGTGAGGCCGCGGGCGGAGAAGGCGGCGGCGTTTCGGGCCGCGGGCGTGGGCGGGGTTGTGTGCGTTGCGGACATGATCGGTTGCGGGCGGGATCAGTTTCGCGCGGGGAAGCTCCACTCGACTCCGGGCTTGTAGTCGATGAGCTTGTAGAGCTGCTCGCGGGTCTGCATCTGGTCGAGGAAGCCGCTGACGGAGCCATCGCGCTTGAGCTGCTCGAGTGCGCGGGAGACCGCACCCATGGCGGTGCGGAGGAGGGAGACGGGGAAGATGACGCAGGAATAGCCCATCTCGCCGAAGCGAGCGGCGGGGATGACCGGCGTTTTGCCGAACTCGGTCATGTTCGCGAGCAGGTGGTACTTGCGGCCGCCGGCGTTGTTCCTGAGCGTTGCGGCGAAGTCGGCAAACTCCTGCTCGCTGGCGAGGCCCTCGGGGAAGATCATGTCCGCGCCGGCCTCGAGGTAGGCGGCGGCGCGATGGATCGCGGCGTCGAAGCCCTCGACGCCCCGGGCGTCGGTGCGGGCGCAGATGACGAAGCCGCCAGCGTCCTTCGCGGCGCGTGCGGCGGCGGCGATCTTCTCGACGGAGTGGTCAAGGGGGATGAGCTTCTTGCCGTCGAGGTGTCCGCAGCGCTTGGGGAAGACCTGGTCTTCGAGGTGGAGGCCGGCCGCGCCGGCGCGGGCGTACTCGATGACGGTGCGGCGGACCATCTCGCTCTCGCCGAAGCCGGTGTCGGCGTCGGCGATAAGGGGGAGGCCGCTGGCGTCCACGATCTCGCGGATGAGGTTGACGAAATGGTCAAGGGAGAGGATGCCGACGTCGGGCACGCCGGCGGAGACGCTGGTGGCCGCGCCGGAGACGTAGGACGCCTGGAAGCCGGCGTTCCGCACGGCGAGGGCGCAGAGCGCGTTGAAGGCGCCGGGCATCATGAGGCAGGAGCGGGACTGTGCGGCGGCGTCGAGCAGCGAGCGGAGTTGTGCGGAGGTCGTGAGCATGGGACAGCTTAGTCGCCGGGCAGGAACGGCGCGGGGCGATTACACTCCGGCCACGATTCGCCGGGTTGTTGAATCACAGGATTGCACGCATGCTCTGGTCGATCGCACTGGTGCTCGGGATTGCCTCGATGCAGGCGCAGCCTCTGGCCGGTCCACCGCCCGCGGCGGCGGAGGGCGCGGCGGCGCAGGTGAACCCGCAGAACGCGAAGGCGGTCGTCGAGAAGCTGGCGGGGTTCGGGACGCGGCACACGCTGTCGGACACGGTGTCGGCGGAGCGGGGGATCGGCGCGGCGCGGAACTGGATCAAGGCGACGCTGGAGGAGTATGCAAAGGCCGGCGCGCCGAACAACGGGATGCGGGTGGCGTTCGAGGAGTTCGACGCGCCGCCGTCGTCGCGGCTGCCGAACGGGGCGAAGATCGTGAACGTCGTGGCGGTTCTGCCGGGGACGCTGCAAACGGAGGAGGGCCGCACGCCGCGGGCGGTGTATGTGGTGGGGCACTACGACAGTCGGAATGCAGACGCGATGGACGCTGCGGGGGATGCGCCGGGCGCGAACGATGACGCATCGGGCGTGGCGGTCGTGATGGAGTGTGCGCGGGTGCTGGCGTCTCGCGGCGGGCAGGAGCACACGATTGTGTTCCTGTGCACGGCGGGGGAGGAGCAGGGTCTGATCGGCGCGAAGTTCCACGCGGAGAATGTCGCGGCGGCGAAGCCGTACGAGGTCATCGGCGTGCTGAACAACGACATCGTGGGCGACCCGACGGGGCCCGCGGGTCCGGACGGGAAGGCTCGCGAGGCGAGGGACCGGATTCGGTTGTTCTCGGAGGGGCTGCCGCGGACGGCGAGCGCGGAGGAGTATGCAAAGTTGCGATCGCTCGCGGCGGAGGGGGACTCGCCGAGCAGGCAGCTTGCGAGGCTGGTGGTGGACATCGCGGCGTGGCACAACCTGCCGGTGAAGCCGGTGATGGTGCTGCGGCAGGACCGGTTCCTGCGCGGCGGGGACCATGTCGCGTTCAACGAGGCGGGGTTTGCGGCGGTGCGGCTGACGGAGGTCGATGAGCATTTCGACCGTCAGCATGCGAACGTGACGGAGAAGGACGGGAAAGCGTACGGGGACGTGGCGGAGTTTGTGGATGCCGAGTACCTCGGGAACGTGGCGAAGCTGAATGTCGCGGCGCTGGTGCACCTGGCGAACGCGCCGTCGCCGCCGGGGTCGGTGCGGATCGTGACTGCGGAGCTGGCGAACGACACGCTGCTGCGGTGGTCGCCGTCGCCGGAGCCGGATATCGCCGGGTACGAAGTGGTGTGGCGGGAGACGACGAGCGCGTCGTGGCAGCACGTGCAGGACCTGGGGAACTTCACCGAGGCGCGGATCCCGGTATCGAAGGACGATGTGTTCTTCGGCGTAAGGGCGTATGACAAGGACGGGTTCAGGAGCGCGGTGGTGTTCCCGGGGGTGGCGCGGGAGTGAGGCGGGGAAAGGCGGCGGCTGGAACTCCGAAAGAGGCGACGGGGAGAGGGGTGAAGAAGGGAAGTTCGCATGTCGGCGGACGTGATTGACTACAAGATCGTGGGAGATGACCTGCAGGCGGTGATCGTGACGCTCGACCCGGGCGAGGCGGTGGCGGCCGAGGCCGGCGTGATGATGTTCATGGACGACGGGATCGAGATGGGCACGCAGCTCTCGATGAAGCGGGAGGGAGGCGGGCTGTTCGGCAAACTGTTCGAGGCCGGGAAGCGCGTGCTGACGGGGGACTCGTTCTTCATCACGTTTTTCGCGAACCAGTCGAACGTGCGGCGGGACGTGGCGTTTGCCGCGCCGTACCCGGGGCACGTGCTGCCGCTGGAGCTCGGCGAGTTCGGGGGCGAGCTGCTGTGCCAGAAGGATTCGTTCCTGTGCGCGGCACGCGGCGTCGAGATCGACATCGCGTTTACCAAGCGGATCGGCGCGGGGTTGTTCGGCGGCGAGGGGTTCATCCTGCAGCGGCTGCGTGCGCCCGCGGGCCGCGGGCTGGCGATCTGCCACGCGGGCGGGTCGATCATCGCGAAGGACCTTGCGCCCGGGGAGCGGCTGCGCGTCGATACGGGGTGCATCGTGGCGTTCCAGAAGTCGGTCGATTACGACATCCAGTTCGTCGGCGGATTCAAGAACGCGCTGTTCGGCGGCGAGGGGTTGTTCTTCGCGCGGCTGACCGGGCCCGGCCGCGTGTGGCTGCAGACGCTGCCGTTCTCGCGGCTTGCGGACCGGGTAATCGCGTCGGCGCCGTCACACGGCGGGCGCGCGCAGGGCGAGGGTTCGGTGCTGGGCGGCCTGGGCCGGATGATCAGCGGGGATTGACATCTTTGCCGAAGGCGAGCTCGAGGAGCCGGGGCAGGGCCTCGCCGCTCTTGGCGCGGATGGACCAGTCCACGCGGCGCGAGAGGGGCGTGGGCTCGAGGTTCACCTCGATGGTCTTCGCGCCGTTGGCGGAGGCCTGCTCGATAAAGCCCGCGGCGGGATAGACGACCGCGCTGGTGCCGATGGACATGAAGAGGTCGCAGGTCTCGGCGGCGACGGCGGCGCGTCGCACCGCGTCGGCGGGGAGGGCTTCGCCGAACCAAACAACGTCGGGGCGGAGGAGGGCGGCTTGACCGTCGCAGCAGGGGGCCTTGGGCGGAAAGCTCGGGAGCGGGTCTGCGCCGGGCGTGTGCCT
>JAEYNG010000073.1 GCA_023412695.1 Planctomycetota bacterium
CGGGCATCACCATCAACATCTTCCTTCTCCCGTGCTGGAGCCAGTCGAGCGAGGACGTCGCGTTCGCCCACCGCATCGCCGAGACGACCCGCGGCCGCGTCTTCTTCACCGCCGGCAAGGACCTCGACCGCTTCGTCCTCTGGGACTACGTCGCCAACCGGCGCCGCGTCATCGCCTGAACGCCGCCCCGCTCGGCGCGACCTATCTTCCGGCATCATGGCCGCGCTGCTCACCGCCCGAAACCTCGGCAAGCACTTCGCCGCGAGAACGCTCTTCACCGGCGTCTCGATGAACATCGAAGAGGGCGAGCGGCTCGCGATGATCGGCCCCAACGGCGCGGGCAAGAGCACCCTCATCAAGATCCTCGCCGGCCTCGAGCACACCGACGAGGGCACAATCACGACCCGTCGCGGTTTGCGAACGGCGTACGTTGCGCAGGCCGACGCCTTCCCGCCCGGCGCAACCGTCCGCGCCGCGGTGCTCGCCGAGCTCGAAGCCGCCATGGCCGCGGGCCGGCTGCCGCACCTCCACGACCATCACGAGCTCGAGCTCGCCGCCGACATGACGCTCGACCGCGTTGGCCTCGCGCCGCTCGGCGACGCCCTCTGCGAGAGACTCTCCGGAGGGCAGCGCAAGCGCGTCTCCATCGCCCGCGCACTCGCGCAGGAGCCCGACCTCGTCCTGCTCGACGAGCCCACCAACCACCTCGACGTCGAGGGCATCGAGTGGCTCGAGGACACGCTCCGCGGCGGATCGGGCGCCGACGGCTTCGCGTCCGTCATCATCACCCACGACCGCGCGTTCCTCGAGGGCACGGCCACCCGCATCATCGAGCTCTCCCGCGCCTACCCCGAGGGCACCTTCACCGTCCAGGGCAACTACGCCGAGTTCCTCCGCCGCAAGGCCGAGTTCCTCGAGGCCCAGGCCAGGCAGGAGAGAGCCCTCAGCGCGCAGGTGAAGGAAGACATCCGCTGGCTCTCGCGCGGGGCGCAGGCCCGCCGCACCAAGAGCAAGAGCCGGATCGACGCCTCGTTCCAGCGCATGGATGAGCTCGCCGAGCTCAAGGCACGCAACGCCCCGCAGAAGGCCGCGCAGATCGACTTCCGCTCTACCGACCGCCAGACGCAGAAACTCCTCGTCGGCCGCGGCCTCTCCAAATCCCTCGGCGGCCGCAAGCTCTTCGAGAACCTCGACATCCTCCTTTCCCCAGGCGACAAGCTTGGCCTCATGGGCCCCAACGGCGCGGGCAAGAGCACGCTCATCAAGCTCCTCACCGGCGACATGTACAGCGACCCGCCGACCGAGCAGATGCTCCGCGACGAGGCCGAGATTGCCGACTCCCTCCCGCCCGGCACGCCCGCCCTCGGAACCATCAATCGCGCCGAGCGACTCCGCGTCGTGCTCTTCAGCCAGCACCGCACCGAGCTCGACCCCCACGCCACCCTCGGCGAGACGCTCGCGCCGACCGACAGCGTCATCTACCGCGGCCGCGTGCTCCACGTCGCCACCTGGGCCTCGATGTTCCTCTTCACCAAGGACCAGCTCCGCACCGAGATCCAGACGCTCTCCGGCGGCGAGCAGGCGCGCGTCCACATCGCCCGCCTCATGCTCGAGCCCGCCGACGTCCTCATCCTCGACGAGCCCACCAACGACCTCGACCTCGCGTCGCTCGACGTGCTCGAAGAGAGTCTGGAGGAGTTCCCCGGCGCGCTCGTCCTCGTCACCCACGATCGCGCGATGCTCGACCGCCTCGCCACGCGCGTGCTCGCCCTCGATGGTCACGGTGGCGCACGCTACTTCGCCGACTACCAGCAGTGGCTCCGCCTGCACGCCCATGCGACCCCCGCTCCAGCCGCGCCCGCGTCCAAGCCCGAGCCGACGCCGTCCCCCGCGCCCACCGCAGCATCGCCCGCCACGCCAAAGAAGCGACTCGGCTACCGCGAGCAGCAGGAGCTCGCCGGCATGGAAGCCGCGATTGAGAAGGCCGAGGCCGAGCTGCGCAGCGCAGAGGCCGCGATGAACGACCCTGCCACGCTCACCGACCACCGCAAGATGGCCGCCGCGGGGGAACGCTTCGCCGCCGCGCAGTCTCGCCTCGAATCGCTCTTCGCCCGGTGGGAGGAACTCGAAGCCCGGGCCTGATCCCCTCGCAGGAGCCGCCCATGTCCGCCGAGCCGCACGACCTGCTCTTCGCCCGGCTGCAGATGGCCTGGAGCCTCGGCTTCCACATCATCTTCGCAGTCGTCGGCATCGGCATGCCCGCGCTCATGGCCATCGCCGAGTACCGCTGGCTCCGCACCGGCAACCCCGCAGCCAAAGACCTCGCCAAGCAGTGGGCCAAGGGCACCGCCATCTTCTTCGCTGTCGGCGCGGTCTCCGGCACCGTCCTCTCGTTCGAGCTCGGCCTCCTCTGGCCAGCGTTCATGGAACACGCAGGCGGCATCATCGGCTTCCCCTTCAGCCTCGAGGGCTTCGCCTTCTTCACCGAGGCGATCTTCCTCGGCATCTATCTCTACGGCTGGGACCGCGTGCCGAGATGGGCGCACTGGTGGTCCGGTGTCGCCGTCGCCGTCAGCGGCGCGGCCTCCGCCGTGTTCGTCATCATGGTCAACGGCTGGATGAACACGCCGACCGGCTTCAGCTACGACCCCGCCACCGGCGTCTTCAGCGACATCGACCCCGTCGCCGCGATGTTCAACCCCGCCTGGAAGCCTCAAGCCCTGCACATGGTCGTCGCCGCGTACCTCTCCACCGCGTTCGCCGCCGCGGGCATCCACGCGTGGGGCCTGCTCAAGCGCCCCGACAGCGCGTTCCACCGCGAGGCCCTCAAGATCTGCATGACCGTCGGGCTCGTCACCGCCATCCTCCAGCCCATCACCGGCGACTATGCCGCCAAGGTCGTCGCCCAGACCCAGCCCGTCAAGCTCGCCGCGATGGAGGGGCAGTTCCACACCGAACGCGGCGCCCCGCTCCGCATCGGCGGGTGGCCCGACGAGTCCCGCGGCGAAACGCCCTTCGCGATCGAGATCCCCAAGCTCCTCAGCTTCCTCGCGTTCAACGATCTCGACGCCGAGGTCCGCGGCCTCAACGACTTCCCCCGCGAGAACTGGCCGCCCGTCGCGATCGTCCACTTCGCCTTCCAGATCATGGTCGGGCTCGGCATGCTCATGCTCGCCGTCGGCGCGTGGTTCGCGATCGCGGCGTGGCGGCAGCGCCGCGTGCCGACGGGCAAGTGGCTCCTCCGCGCGATCATCCTCGCCGCGCCCGCCGGCTTCCTCGCCGTCGAGGCCGGCTGGGTCGTCACCGAGGTCGGCCGGCAGCCCTGGATCATCCAGGGAATCATGCGCACACGCGACGCGGTCACGCCGATGCCCGGGCTCGTCACGCCGTTCGTCGCCTTCCTGCTTGTCTACATCGCCCTCGGCGTGGTCGTGGTGCTGCTGCTCGTCCGCCAGGTCCGCGCGGCCACACTCCCCGCAAAGTCGGAAGGGGGGACCGCCCATGGGCATTGAGTACGCGACCGCCTGGCTCATGCTCGCCGCGCTCGGCCTCTACACCCTCCTCGGCGGGGCCGACTTCGGCGCGGGCGTGTGGGACCTGCTCGCGACCGGCCCGCGCAAGCGACAGCAGCGCGAGCGACTCGCCCACGCCATCGGCCCGATCTGGGAGGCCAACCACGTCTGGGTCATCGCCGTTGTCGTCCTGCTGTTCACCTGCTTCCCGCGCGCCTTCGCCGCGATCATGACCGCCCTGCACGTGCCCGTCACGCTCGTGCTCCTGGGCATCGTCGCCCGCGGCACATCCTTCGTCTTCCGCACCTACTCCCCCGGCGACGACCGCACGCAGAACCGCTGGGGCATGGTGTTCTCGATCGCCAGCGTCGCCACGCCCATCCTCCTCGGCGTCACCCTCGGCACGCTCGCGACCGGCACGCTCCGCTGGCAGGACGGCGTCTACGTCTCGGGCTTCTTCGCCCCCTGGCTCGCCCCGTTCCCCTGGGCGGTCGGCGTCTTCGCCCTCTCGATCTTCGCCTTCCTCGCCGCGGTCTACATGTGCGCCGAGCTCCGCACCGCCGAGGCCCCGCTGCGCGACGACTTCCGCCGCCGCGCCCTCCTCGCCGCCATCGCCGTCGGCATGAGCGCCGCCCTCTGCTGGGTGCTGGCCTCCCGCGGCGCGCCCGAGCTCAGCCGCGGCCTCTCCGGCGCGTGGTGGACCTGGCCCCTGCAGATCGCCACCGGCCTCGCCGCCTCCGGCGCGATCTGGTCCCTCTGGACGCGGCGCTACTTCGCCGCCCGAGCGCTCGCCGTCGTGCAGGTCTCGCTCATCGTCCTCGGCTACGGCGCGGCCCTCTTCCCCTACCTCGTCGTGCCCGACGTCCGCATCGACGACTCCGCCGCGCCGCCGCGCACGCACGCCCTCGTGCTCGCCGCGTTCGGCGCGGGAGCGATCATCCTGATCCCCTCGCTCTTCATCCTCTACCGCGTGTTCAAGGGCGAACGAGCCTTCCGCCTGGTTGACCGCGCGGGCACGGGCGGCGACGCAGCGCAGAGCTAGCATCCGCCGTGGTGGCCGACGCGATCATCATCGGGGGCGGGCCCGCCGGTCTCTCGGCGGCGCTGGTCCTCGCCCGCTGCCGCCGCAACGTCATCGTCATCGACGCCGGCCACACACGCAACGCCGCCGCTCGGCACATGCACAACTACCTCACCCGCGACGGCGTCCCGCCGCGCGAGTTCCGCCGCCTCGCCCGCGCCGAGCTGCGCAACCTCGGCGTGCGAACCCTCAACGCCACCGCCGTTGACGCGGCCCGCAATCGCGATGGCCTGTTCACGATCCGCCTCGCCAGCGGCCGCGAGCTCCGCTCCCGCGCCCTCCTCCTCGCGACCGGCGTCGTCGATGTCCTCCCGCAGGTGCCGGGCTTCGACACCCTCTACGGCCGAACGATCCACCACTGCCCGTACTGCGACGGCTACCCCTACGCCGACAAGCGGCTCGCGGCCTACGGAAAGGGCCGCGCCGCCATCGGCCTCGCCATGCTCCTCAAGCAGTGGACCGACGACGTCATCGCCTGCACCGACGGCGAGCCGCTCACCGCCGCCGACCGCGCCCGCGCCAAGCGCCACGGCATCGCGCTCCGCGAGTCACGCGTCACCCGCTTCGAGGGCCGCGCCGGCCGGCTCCGGCGAGTGCACTTCTCCCGAGGCGAGCCGCTCGATCGCGACGGCCTCTTCTTCAACACCGGGCAGGTGCAGCGCAGCGGCCTTGCCGCGAAGCTCAAGTGCGAGTTCAAGGACAACGGCGGCATCCGCACCGACCGCCGTCAGTGCGCGGGCATGCCGGGCCTCTACGTCGCCGGCGACGCCGACCGCGAGGTGCAGTTCGTCGTGGTCGCCGCGTCCCAGGGAGCGACCGCCGGCACCGCGATCAACCAAGACCTCCTCCGCAGGTTCCCCGGCGCGCCCCGCGCCCGCGTATCCGCCAACAGCCGGTGAATGTGCCGGGTTTCACCGCGCGTTCACCGCCCGGGCACGCGCGCGGTCAAGAGTCCCGCAAAGGAGAACAAGGATGTTCTATCACGACGGCGGGAAGCTGCAGTACAAGGTCCGTGTCGATCGCCCGGATCCGGTGTTCGCCAAGGCCCTGCAACAGGCGATCGGCGGCGTCGAGGGCGAGATCCGCGTCGCGCTCCAGTACCTGTTCCAGGCATGGGGCGCCCGCGGGCCAAAGAAGTACCGCGACATGCTGCTCAGCACCGGCACGGAGGAACTCGCGCACATCGAGATGCTCTCGACCGCCGTCGCGCTGAACCTGCAGGACGCCCCGCTGGAAGAAGAGGAGGCCGCCCGCGACCCCATGCTGCAGGCGATCCTCGGCGGAATGAACCCCCGCCACGTGCTCTCAGCAGCCATGTGCGCCCTCCCCGTCGATTCCTCCGGCGTGCCGTTCTGCTGCTCGCACATCTACGCCAGCGGCAACACCGCGGCGGACATGCTCTCAAACGTCGTCGCCGAGAGCACCGGCCGAATGCTCGCCGTGCAGCTCTACAAGATGACCGACGACACCGGGATGAAGGACATGCTCCGCTTCCTCATCGCCCGCGACACGATGCACCAGAACCAGTGGCTGGCGGCGTGGGAGGACATGGGCGGGCGTGAGAATCACCCGATCCCGAACAACTTCCCGCAGGACGAGGAGCATCAGGAGTTCAGCTA
>JAEYNG010000105.1 GCA_023412695.1 Planctomycetota bacterium
CGTGGTGCCGTTGCAGCAAGCGCCGAGCACGTTACCGACCGTGAAGATCCCGACGCCGGTCGCCGATGCGCCCATGCCGTCGGAGTTGTTGACGGTGATGTTGCGCGGCCCGAGAGGCGCATTGGACGCGACGAAGAACGAGATCCCGCTGATCTGCGTGCCGAGGTGGTTCACCTGCGGCGTGCCACTGACCGAGACGCCGGTGCCCGAGACGACGATCTGTGACGCGGACGTGACGCCCTTGAAGTTCGTCCCCGTGATGACGACCGGGATCGTTGCATTGACCCCCGCCGCGGGCGGGGAAATGCCGGTGACCGTTGTCGTTGCACCATGCACGGCGACGTTGATGGCATCGGTCGAGGACACGCCGTTGGAGTCGGTCACGCGGAGCACGGCCTGGTGCGTGCCGTTGGAGACGTACTGATACGCCGCCGGCGAGCCGTGCGTCTCGAAGAGGCCGTCGCCGTCGAGGTCCCAGTCGTAGGACGCGATCGTCGCGCCGGGGTGGAGCGCGCGGGAGTGCAGGTGGCCGATCAGCCAGCAGTCGGTGCTCGCGGCGATGCGCTTGCTGATCCCCGCGAACGCCAGCGGCGGGAAAGGCTGGCCGTCCACCGAGACCTTGAAGTCGTACAGCTGCACGCGCTGGTTGTTCGCGTTGGGATTGTTGTTGACGTCCCGCACCGAGACGTGATACGTCCCCGCGCTGAGCGTCCCGGCGTTCAGCGTCGCCGCCGATCCGAGCGACGGCGCGTTCACGCTTTGCAGCAGCGTGTTCGCGGGCTTGCGAAGTTCGATGCGCAGCAGGCCTGTCGCCGTCGCGTTGGCCTCGGTCTCCGGTGCGCCGTTGCACCCTGTAGATTGTGGCGCCGTTGTATACACACCGCCGTAGGGCTCGGCCGAGATCACCACCTGCCGCGGCGACGAAAGCGTGAACGTGTACCAGTCCTGGAAGCTGCTGTTGTAGCCGTTGTGCCCGTTGGTTGAGACGGACGTCAGGTGCACCGATCGCGGCCCGGGCGACGAGAGTTCACCGAGCTGTGTCGCAGAGGCGCTCGATGAGTTGCCGGAGAAGCGATCGCCGTAGTTGCGTTGCCCGCCGCGGATGTCGTCGATCTGGATGCCGTTGATCGCCCCGCCGACCTGCGGCTCCATGATCTTGGTAGTGTCGCACGGGACGCTGTGGCGAAGGCCGAGGCCGTGGCCGTGCTCGTGGGTGACAGTGTTGCGCAGGTAGCGGAAATCGTTCGCGTCGTTGTTAAAGAACGCCCCCAGGAAGTAAAACGAGTTAAGGCACATATCTCCGCCGGAGATCGAGGTGCTCCCGCTGCCCAGCGGGTAGGCGTTGTAGGCGAGCACGCCGGAGCCAAGGTTTGTCGAGCCGATGCGGACGTCGCCGCGAAGCCATGTACGGCCGACGATCTGGTTCATCGCGGCGTTGTCGTCGGCCACTTCGGTGTATCGCACGCCGGCATGCAGCCGCCACGAGGCAATGGCCTGCCGGATGTACTCTCTGCCGAGATCGAGATCGCCGAACAGCGAGACCAGCCGCGCGTTGAGCACGTTCGGACCTGTCGGATATCCGGAGGCGGCGACACCCCAGGTGATGTCGTCGTCAGGGAAGGAGTAGGTGAGGAACGCGGGCTGGGCGCGGCCGGCCGTATCGATCAGCCCCTCGCCGACCCAGGCGTCGGGCTCGGTGTAATAGCGAACTTGGACGCCGTCTCCGTCGCCGTCGGCCGGGGGCAGCAACCCGCACGACTGGAAGATCGCTTCCCATTCCTCCGCGGTGAGGCTGTCGGGATAACACGCGGGCGTGCCGCCGACACGCAGGAGCAGTGATCGCCTTGCGGTGGCGGGGTCCGGGGATTTCGCCGCGACGCGGTCGACCGCGGTGTCGAACGCGCTGACGTCGCCGCGTTGCAGTGGGCTTGTGGCATCGCGCGGTGGCAGCGGACCCGCGAGCGCAGCCGTGGTGGCGATGGTGGCACAAGCGCAGACGCTGAACGGATTCATGCGCATGGTGAAGCTGGGTAATCCACGGAATGTCCAACGGGCCAAAAATGAAAGCCCCGCGCGGTTGAAGATACCGCGCGGGGCCATGAATGCGAACCAATTTCCCGTGACTTCTCGCCCTGATGTTCTCGGACGACTGTTACGGACAGGACGCGAACCAAGTCGAGAGGAACGCGAAGATATCCGGGACAGCGATGCCCGGCGTGCCGTCCACGTCAGCGCTGGAGCTTCCGGCAAACCACGCGGACAGGAACGCGAAGATGTCCGGTACCGCCACTTCGCCGTCGCCGTCAAAGTCTGCTTCGCACTCCTCCTCGCACAGGAACGAGGTCACCGCGAGTTCATCGACCGCGGCCTCGACGAGCGAGCCTGCGCCAAGGTCCGACGCGACGAACCGGACCCGGACCTGCGCAGAGGGGGTCACAAACTCCGACACGTTGAACTCGTGGTAATACCAGCCGCCCTCGGTCTCCGGCCCGGTCGGCCCGACCGTTTCGACGGTAGTCCAGTCGGATCCGCCGTTGTTTGAAACGAGCACACTGAAGGTATCGGCGCCGGGCGCGGCGCCGAGGTGGTTCGAGTACCACCGCCAATAGCCGATGATCGGCGCGGACGATTGCGACAGGTCGATGCTCGGGGTTGTAAGCGAGGTCGTCCCGCCGTCAATGTCCTGAGCCCCCGCATCGGCGCCGACCGGGGCGTTGCCCGTCACGAAGCAGTTCACGCCCGGCGCGGCCGTCACGTCGTCGTCCGGCTGCGACAACGAGCCGCCGACGATGGCCGGATTCGGGTTGGTGCGGACCCAGAGGCCGGTCGTCGCCGTGTCGCCGGCAGCGCCGGCCGTCCACCCGGTGCTCGTCTCAAGGCTGTCGCTGAACGCGGTCTCGGTTCCGGTCGCCGCGACCGTGGTGTGGAAAGACGCCGGCGAGTTGAGCGGGTTGCTGACGAGCGTGTTGCCCGTCGTCCGCGCGGTCACGTAGTAGCGGACAAGCGTTCCACACGCGGCCTCGGGGAAGTCGATGCGATAGGTGTTTGCGCCGACGGACGGGAGCGACACCGTGGTCCACCCCGAGCCGTTGTCATACACCAGCTGCGCGCTGCCGGCCATCGGGGTCGATGTGATGCCGATCACCTCAACGACGGTGCTCGTGCTCCCGCCGGGCGAGATGAACTGCGGGCGCCCGTCGGGGTAGACAAAACCGAGCGGGGGCAGCGTCGGAGCGGTGAAGCCCTTGGCGACAAAGCCGTTGACGATCTGCGTGAAGTGCGGCGTGCCGTTGGAGATGTCGCCGTCGTTATCGTCGAGCGTAAGGAAGTCCACGACGATGTCGTTGCCGATCGATGTGCCCTGGTGCAACAGCACCGAGTTGATGGTGATATCCGAGAGGATCTGCCGGTAGTCAGACGGGTTGGTCGCCAGGAGCTGACCCCGCACGGCCCATACACATCCCGAGAGCAGCTGGCCGCACGTGTGGATCGCGCTTCCGCAGGAGGAGCAGTTGTTAGGGTCATAGGTGCAGCCGTTGTTGGCGTTCCGCATCCAGCCCGAGCAGGACGTGAAGCCGCGGCCGAGGAACGACTCGTCGGTGATCAGGACGCCCATCACGTCGCCGAAACCCTCGCCGTACGCACCCTGACCGGAGCCCGCGGAGGTAACGAGATGGTGGCCGTACTCGTGATACACAACCGTCGAGAACGCCGTGTTGTTGCAGCCGCCGCCCGCGAGGAAAAAGTTGATCGATGCGCCGTCGTAGTACGCGTTGCAGGTATCGTCGAGGTTCACCCGCACCGGGAACTCGACGCCCGTCGCGACCGCGGGGAACGCCGGGTTGAACGCCAGCGTGTAGTCCCGGACGATGTTCGACTGGATGTACGCGTTGGTCTCCGCGAGCGTCAGCTCGTCCGTTACCAAGGGATTGTGAACAAAGTTCACCGGGCCCGGCGGCGACACGGTCTCGCTGAGCTCGCTGGTCGTCGCCGCCTGGTTGAACACGCGGAAGTACTGCCCGCGCGGCGAGGAAGTTACCGTCACCGGGGCGGACCCGGCGTTGGGGATCGTGAAGTTGCCGTCGGCGTCGGCGTAGGCGAACGAGCCGCCGGCAATCTGCACGCGGGCATACGGCATCGGCCGGATCGCCGCCGGGTCGCACACGCCCGCCCGATTGCTCGGCGTCGCCCACGCGCTGACGTTGCCGGTCACGTCCACGTGATGGATCAGGCTTTCTCGGTGCACGACGGCGCCCGTCACCGCGTCCACGATGAACAGCCACTTCTGCGGCACCCCGTCGCCCTGGTGCGGGCCGCGGCCGATCACTTCCCACGCGAGGATCGGCGCAGCCTGTGCATCCGGCGTGCCGGCGTAGATCACCATGCGGGCCGGCTCGAACTCGTTCAGCGTCGGGAACAGGCCCTTCGCGGCCTCGACCGCGGCGGGTTCGTCGATCGCTTTCCCGTTCAGACGCGCGTCCGCGCGGAACGCGCCGAGGTCCTTCAGCGCGGACTTCGCAAGCACGAGCGGATGCCCGGCCTCGTTGCGGACCAGCAGCCGAAGGTCCGACCGCCATACGGGCAATCCGTCGCGGACCTGCGTGTAGTTGACCAGCGTGAATCGGTACCCGCCGGTGGCAGGGTCGAACGACACCGGCACCAGGTGGCTGCCCTCGGCGTTGAGCCCTCGCGCTGACAGGTCTGCGAACTCCGCGCCGAAGATCGCCGCATGCTCGCGCACGAACTTGATCGCGCTGTCCTGGGCGGACACGCCACCCGAGAACGCCGGACCATAAACGGTCATCGGGCCTTGGCCATTCGAGATCACGCCGATGCCGGGTTTCGTCGCGACAAACGCGGCCAGCACCGCAGCTCGCGAACCCGCCGCTCCGGCTCCGCCGCCGTCGGCGGGGACCGCCACGTCGGCCGACGCCGCGAGCGTAAGGCCCGCGATCCCTGCGAGCATTGCCGGCACGCGCACAAACCTTCTCACCACCATGTTCGATTCCTTCAACGAAACGCGCGGCGGCACGAGGG
>JAEYNG010000162.1 GCA_023412695.1 Planctomycetota bacterium
ACCGCAGCCGTCTACGCCGCCACCGGGGCCGCGGGTGGCGGCGACGTTCGGTCCGGACACGCCGCGCTTGAAGCCCGGTGGGGCTCCGGCGTTCCGACCTGCGCCGAAGACGGCCCGGGCGTCGAACGAGCAGAGCCGCGTCGTCGTACGTCCCGGGGGCGGGATCGCGCCACGCCGGCTCCGGCTGGTTGGCGATGTTCCGCCACAGCAGGCGAGCGGCGTGAACGGCAAGGCGATGACGCCGCAGGTATGCGGGCAGACAGGGACAGAAGCGGGTGAGGCGGGGCAGGCGCAAACGGCTCCGCTTTTGACGGAAGAAGAGCTGCGGATGCTCCTGGGGGATTCGGGTCCGGGCACGAACGGGCAAGAGCGGAGCAAGGGGTGAAGGACTCGCCGGCCAAACACGATCATGGCGTTGTCGATGAAACGCTGCACGGAGCAAACGCGGGCGTCCGCGTGGTGCTTGTCGGGCGGAGCGATGTCGAGCGGACACTGCGACGCATCCGTGAAGTGGAACTTATTCGAGCTCGTGAACCGCTGACGGCCGTCGGCGAGGTCGCCAGCCCCATCGATGGCGATTCTCCCTTGAAAACAGTCGTGCTCGTGTCGCCGGGGAGCGTTCCGCGCGAGCGGACCGCGGCGTTCGCAACCGGCATTCGGCGCGTAGACCCCGCAGCCCGGGTGCTCTCGCTCGACGAGCCCGCCTCGGCGGGCTTCGACGGCTCGTTGCAGACGCAGAACGCGGGAGCGGACGATCTCCTGGCGGATTTGTACGCGGCGACCAGCATGCCCATGACCACTGATGGAGAACAGAGCGAGGCGAAGACGGTTGAGCTTCCTGCGCTGGATGCTCCTGTCAATGCAACGTCTGGTCAATCCAGGGAATCCGACGCGGTTCCGGTGATCGACGCTCTGCTTCGCGGCGGTGACGCGATCGAGGCCGCGATGCGCGGCGTGCGGGAACGCCTCGGCGTCCCGAACGCGGCGTTCGTCCCGGCGGCGAGGATCACACCGGGCGCGAAGCCCCCCACCGGCGGCGTGCCCGTGCGATATTCGGACCGTCTGCTCGGGTACATCGTCGCACCGACCACGGAGCGCGAGGCGGTTGAAGCAGAAGCGGCGACGCTCGCCGGCTGGGCCGCGCTCGCGGCGCAGCAGGACCAGCTCAAGCAGGCCGCGTTTACCGACGAGCTTACCGGCGCGTGGAACCGGCGCTACTTCACGCGTTTCCTCGGCGCGGCGATCGAGAAGGCTCGCGTAGCGCGGCACTCCGTCGCCGTGCTGTACTTCGATCTCGACAACTTCAAGGTGTACAACGACCATTACGGACACGCGGCCGGGGACGAGATCCTCGTCGAGACCGTCAAGCTCCTGCGCAGCGTCATCCGCCCGTCGGACAAGGTCTGCCGCATCGGCGGCGACGAGTTTGCCGTGATCTTCTACGACCCGGCCGGGCCGCGCGACCCGGGGCAAGGACAAGCTCCGTCCGAGATCGGACCGATCGCTCGTCGCTTCCAGCAGCAGATCTGCAGGCATAAGTTTCCGAAGCTTGGCGGCGAGGCCCCCGGGACGCTGACGATCTCCGGCGGGCTCGCGGCGTTCCCCTGGGACGGGGCGGATGTGAACTCGCTGCTGGATCGCGCGGACGAGCTCGCGCTCCAGAGCAAGCGGCTGGGAAAGAACGTCATCACCCTCGGCCCGGGCGCGGAACGCGTCTGCCGGCTGGAAGAGTGAGAAATGCCGACCGGCTTCATACAGTTGCCTGCATGCCGAGCGGACCCAACTACGACCTGATCGCGATCGACCTCGACGGGACGCTGCTCTGTCCGAAGGGCGAAGTTTCCAAGGCGAACATCGATGCGATCCGCGAGGCGCGCCGGGCGGGGGTCACTGTCACCGTGTGCACGGGGCGCGGGTTGATCGAGTGCAAGCATGTCACCTCGCTCATTGAGCAGGCGGACCCGGTCGTCGTCGCCGGTGGGTCGATCCTCGCCTGCCCCGTGAAGCAGCGGACGATCCACCGCTTCGCGATGGACGGGTCGCTTGTAAGAGGGCTGGTTGATCGCATGACCTCGCACGGGCACGCGGCGCTCGTGCTGAAGGACCCGACGGCGACCGCCGCGGGAGCAGAGCACAACGACACGGACGAGCGCCGGTCCGGCCACGACTACGTCGTCGTCTCGCCAAACGGCTGGAAGGGTGTTGACCCGGTGACACGCTGGTGGTTCGACACACTGAAGGTCCCCGTCAAGCTCGTCGCGTCGATCGACGAGGACGACCACCTCGAGCACACGGTGCGTGTCGGCGTCTGCGGCACGCGGTCAGCGACGGAGCCCGTGGCGAGCGAGATCCTGACCTCTTTCGCGGGGCGCATCAACCATCATCACTTCGGCGCGGTCGTGCCCGAGAGCGTGACGGGCGACCCGGACCAGCACGTGGTGATCTTTGAGCTCTTCGACAAGAGCGCGAGCAAGTGGAGCGCGATCGAATGGCTCGCCTCCGAACGCGGGCTGCGGCCGGAACGCATCTGCGCGATCGGCAATGACGTGAACGACGTTGATATGCTCGCCCGCGCCGGGCTCGGCGTGGCGATGGGGAACGCGATCTCCGAGGCCAAAGCCGCCGCGAAGGTGCACACGCACGCGAACGACTGCGACGGCGTCGCACACGCGATCCGGCAGGTGTTGAGCGGCGCGTGGTGACCGCCCGCACGACGAGGAACGCACCATGCGCCGAATTCTGACTGCAGTCGTCGCAGGGTTCGCGGCCTACGCGCTGCTGCTGGCCATCTCGCTCGCTTTGTTCCACCTTGTCCTCGGCTCGATAAATGTCTTCAAGCCCGGGAGCTGGGAGCCAACCGCGGCATTCTGCTTCAGTTCAATCGGGTTCGGCCTCGTGTGCGGCACCGTGGGCGGGTATGTCTGCTTGGCCATCGGCAAGCACACGCGGCCGGTGCTGATCCTCGCGGCCGCGGTGCTGGTTATCGGCGCATTGAACGCCGTGCCGATCGGCGCCGCTCCGACCGAGCCCCGTCCGGCCGAGGTGGGAACGATCGACGCCATGCTCCGGGCACAACCGCCGGCGTGGTACCACCTGACACAGGCCGCGTTCGGCGCGTGCGGCGTGCTGGTCGGCGGCAATGCGCTCAAGCGCAAGCCACGCTGAAACGTGTACGATCCGCCGGTGCAGACGCTCACCGAGATCAAGGAACTGCTCGAATCCCGCGGCTTGCGGCCGAAGAAGTCGCTCGGCCAGAACTTCCTCGTCGATCAGAACCTGGTCCGCAAGCTCGTGGACGCCGCGGGCGTCGGCCCCGGCTCGCTCGTGCTGGAGGTCGGCCCGGGCACGGGCACGATGACCGAGGAACTGCTCGACCGAGGGTGCGAGGTCATCGCGTGTGAACTCGACGACGACCTCGCGCCCATGCTCCGCGAGCGGATGCCCGCCCGCCTGCCCGAGTCCGAGCGTCACCGGTTCACGCTCATTCATGGCGACTGCCTCGACGGCAAGCGTGCAGTCTCGCCCGACGTGCTCACCGCGTTGCGTGGCCGGGCGTTCTCCCTCGTATCGAACTTACCGTACGGCGCGGCGACACCGCTGATGTCGAACCTCCTGGTCGATCACCCGGAGTGCGCGACCATGGCCGTCACCATTCAGCGTGAGGTCGCGGACCGTTTCGCCGCGGGGCCGGGGTCAAAGGACTACGGCGCGCTCGCCGTGCTGGCCCAGGCGATCGCCGAGGTCGAACACGTCGCGACGCTGCCGCGTGAGTGCTTCTGGCCGCGGCCGGACGTCACGAGCGCCATGGTCCTCCTGAAGCGCCGCGCGACGTCGCTCGTTCACAACGCAGCACAGCTCAGCGCATTCTTGCGCGACCTCTTCGCTCAGCGCCGAAAGCAGCTCGGCGCGGTGCTCGGGCGCGGCATCGATTGGGGAGCTGTTGACGCGGCTCCCGGGTGCAAGGGAATCTCCGCACAGCTTCGGGCCGAGCAGTTATCGGTTCAACAGGTGATCGCGCTCGGGCGTGCGATCGGTCGACTCGGCAGTTGATGTTCAGAGCCACGCCTGTCCGATCCTGAATGAACG
>JAEYNG010000189.1 GCA_023412695.1 Planctomycetota bacterium
GTCTTGCACGGTCCGGAGCGCGGCAGAGGCGGAGGCGATCTGGCCGCGGGAGACGAGCGAGTCGATCAACTCGCCCGCGAGCGAGCCGACGGCGTCGGGCTCCGCGGCGGGGACGCGCGCGGCTGCGCGGAGACCTGCCTCGAGCGCGGCGAGCCGGGCCTGCTCCTCGCCTGGTGCGGAGTAGGCCGCGGCCAACAGCAGATGCACGCGCGGGATGAGCGTCGAGAGCGGGTAGCGCGCGGCCAGCATGTTGAGCTGCTCGGCGGGCGCGGCTGCCCCGAGCGCTGCAAGGGCCTCGGCCGCTGCGGCGTCCTGCGCGGCGTAGACAGACTGGCCGTGCTCGGCGATGAGGTGCTCGATGCGTCGCGCGGCCTCGAGGTCAGCGCGGATCACCAGCTGCTGGCCGCGCCACGCGGCGGCCCCGAGCGCGGGCTCGTCGAGGACACGCTGGTAGGCCGCGGCCGCGTCGGCGGGCCGGTTGTCGCGCTCGGCAACACGCCCGAGGGCCATGAAGTGACTGACGCGATCATCGGGCGACTCCGCAAGGCGGCCGAGCCGTTCAACAAGCGCGGCGACAAGTGTGGAGTCCTCGAGCCGCGGGCCCGTGCGAGAGGCGGAGTTCGGGGACGTCGGCGCCTCAAGGCTGGCGGTCGTCATGTCGCGCAGCGCGTCGAACAGACGTCTCGCAGCGAACGTGGAGGAACGAAGCTCGGGCTTGGCGGTGATCGCCGCGAGGGCGGTGTCCACCGCCTCGAGCACGCGGTCGGGGCGGTCGGCGCGATAGGCAAGCTCGGCGAACGTAACAGCGGGGCCCGGGTCGTCGGGCTGCGTGCGCATGCGGGAGAGGAGCATGGCCTCGGCAACGTCCCACAGCAGGTAGCTGTGCACGCGGAAATCGTCGGCGATGACGAGCTGGCTCTCGACGGGCACGACGGTGCCGGGGAAGTCGAGATCGATGCGTGTCGGCTCACGCGTCGGGTTGGCGGGGTCGAAGATCGCCAGGCCCGTGGGCACCGGGGCGACGATCAGTTCTCCGGTGACGACGACGCGGCCGTGGATGCCCGGCGGCGCGAGCCGCCCGGTGACGGTCGTGTGCGCATTCTCGAACCCATCGATCGGGAGGTAGCCGATCTGGTCGGTGCCGATCCCGGCGATGAAGCGACCCGCCTTGACAAGGTAATCCGGCGGTGTGATGCCGAAGCGGTCGGTCGAGCGCTGCGCGAGCAGTCGGCCCGTTCGGCGGTCAAGCCGGAAGATCGCACGCTGGTCGGGCGCAAGGACGAAGAGCGAGTCGCCGTCGACGATCGGCCCGCCGACGCGCCACGGCGTTGAGTCGTCGCGCATGCTCAGGGCGTCAACCGGCGCGCGCCGGACCCAGACGACGCGGCCTGTGGCGACCTCGAACGCGCCCACCGCGCCGCGCCGGGCGGCGCGGTACACGACGCCCTCATGGATGAGTGAGAACTCCGAGCCGCCGGGCTGCGAGACATACGGCAGCATGCCCGCGGAGGCGAGCGGGCGGAGCCAGAGCATCTGGCCTGTCTCAAGGTCGAGGCCGAGGAGAATCAGCGAAAGGAGCCTGCGCTCGCCGATGGCCTTTCGTGCCGCGACGACGGCGACCCCCTCGCTCACGGCGATCGGACCGCGGACGACGGCGTCGGCGAGCGACGGGTCGAGTGTCTGGAGCTCGACGGACCACTTCACCCTGCCGGTGGGCGCGGACACGGCGGTGATGGTGGTGTCCCCGTTGGCCGCGCCCGAGCGTGCGCGTCCCGTGGCGGCGACGAGCGTCCGGCCGCCGACGGTGGCGGAGGCGATGTCGGGCGGGTTGAGCGTCCAGCCGCGGAAGTTCGGCTGCAGGAGCGTGCCGGGCCTGCGTCCGCCGGGGACGTTCGGAGGGTCGATCGCGCCGGGGTTGACGCGCCACCGCTCGGCAAGGGTGTACTGGTCCCACGCGGAGATGGTGGTGCCGTCGTTGACGAAGACGAGCTCGCCCGAGACCGCGGGCATGACGGTGAGGTCCCGCGCTGATCGCGGGAGGCCCGCGTCCGGCAGGTCCTTGATGAAGCTGTCGTCCAGCGGCGGGGGCGGGGCGTACTCCTCGCTCCACAGCGGCTTGCTGACAAGCCCTTCCGTGCGCAGCGGCGCGGCACGGTCGATAGGCGACTGGCTCCGCGCAATCGCCGCCGCGGGCCAGGGAACAGCCTCCGCGTCTGGAGACGACGCACCGACCTGACGCGCCCAGCGATCGGCGAGCGCAACGATCTCTGCGCGGGGGAGGTACTCGGCGATGGCGGCAACAAGCTCCGCCGCGGCACGCCCGGGCTCCGCGCGACGGTCGGGATGGTCCTCGAGCTGTGCCAGCGTGCGAAGCGCCGCCTCGAACTGCGCCGCCTCAAGCTGCGTCTGCGCAACGCGGAGCGCGGCCTCGAAGCCCGGCGCGGTCATGAGACACTGGCGCTCCACAGCGGCGGTCTCGCCGCGTTCGAGCATCGCCGCCGCACGCGGGCCGATGTTCTGGCGATACCGGTCCAGCAGCCGCGCATCACCGAAGACAAGCCGGTGGACGGACTCGCGAACGCTGATGAAGACGTCGGGCTCGCCCGCAACACCGAGGACGCGATCGCCCTGCTCATCGAGAAGAGCCTGCAGAACACGGACCGCCTCGTCGATGTTGCCCGCGCCGACGTGGTCCCGCACGCGGGACATTGTCTCGGCGGCGACCGGGGAGTCATCCACGTAGACAGGGTTGAGCTGCTGGTTCTGGGCGACGGCAGGCGCGGGCAGGCAGAGCCCGGCCGCGAGCACAACCGCCGCGGCGACGAGGGCGACGCGCGGCTGCTTCGACGGTCGTCGGTTGTGCGGGCTGGACATTCGCGGGGCCTCCGTGCACAGGACGGTACGCGCGGCGGGCCGCGCCGCGCGGAGGTGATGACATCTTCATCGGCTGTCAGGCATTGGTACCGGGTGCGTGCTGATGGGACGCACGTGGATTAGCCGGTGTTCCCCAGCCGGTACAGACGGCCGGGCCGGGCGCGGAGCCGGGCAAGGGCGATCCGGGCGGCCTCCGCAGCGGCCGATGGAGCGGTTCCCTGCAAGGAGGTGCCGCGCGATGCAGTCCGCACAGCTTGCCATCGCCCGCCCCGGCGCGAGAACGGCGACCTCGGTCGCGCTGCAGACCCCGGAGCTCTCGCGCAGGACGCTCGTCCGGACGCGGGAAGCGCGGGTGCTGTGGCTGATCTTCTCGATCATCGTGCTGAGCCTGGCGGACCTGCACATGACCCTCGAGCACGTCACGATGATCGGCATGAGCGAGGGAAACCCACTCGCGCGCCTGATCATGAGCACGAACTCGCCGGGCGCGCTGGTAGCCTGGAAGCTCACGAGCGTCGCCGCGGCATGCCTTGCGTTCTACGCGGGCCGGAAGAAGATGATTGGCGAACTCGCGGCGTGGTTCTGTTGCGGCGTGCTCATCTGGCTGACCATCCGCTGGAACACCTACGCGACGGAACTGGCCGGCGTGTGCCCGCAGGTGTACACGATGTACCAGGCGGACACAGGGTTGTGGATCACCATGCAGCCTTAGCGATGCGAGGCCCCGCCTCCTACTCCTCTAACGCCAACGCACACATCACCCCGATCCCCGTCTCCAATGCGTCGTCGTTAAAGTTGTACTCGGGCTGGTGAAGGCCGGGGAAGTTGGCCTGCCCGGGCGGTCGTACGCCGAGCACAAAGAAGCAGGCGGGGACATGGTGCCCGTAGTACGAGAAGTCCTCGCCGCCGAGCGTGGGCGTAGGAACATCCTTCACCCGCGCATCGCCGATCGTCGCTCGCGCGATGCGGAAGAACCGCTCCGTCGCCGCGGCGTCGTTGAACGTCACGGGGTAGCCCTCCTGCCAGTCAATGTTCGCCTTGCAGCCCATCGCGCCCGCGACGCCGGAGATGATCGCGCACACGCGTTCGCGGCCGAGCGTGCGCATCTCCGGCGTGAGCGTGCGCATCGTCCCCGCGAAATGCACGCTCCGCGGGATGACGTTGCGTGCCTGGCCGCCGTGCATCGTGGCCACGGTGACGACAATCGAATCGGTGGGCGGCGCGTTGCGCGAGCAGACAGACTGCAGCGCGACGACGATCTGCGACGCCGCGAGGATCGGGTCGCGCGAGAGATGTGGGTACGCCGCGTGCGACTGCTCGCCGATGATCTCGACCTCGAAGTTGTCCGTCGCCGCCAGGAGCGGCCCGACCCGCGAGCCCACCTCGCCGAGGGCATACTGCGGCCAGCCGTGCAGCCCGAAGATGCGCGACACCGGCGGGCCGATGCGCGAGCCGTCGAGCGCGCCGTCCTCGCACATGCGCTTGCCGCCCGCGCCGCCCTCTTCGGCGGGCTGAAAGATCAGCGTCACGGGGTTCGGGCGGTGCTCGAGTTTCATGAGCACCGCCGCGACGCCGAGCAGGTTGGCCGTGTGCCCGTCGTGCCCGCAGGCGTGCATCACGCCGGGGGTCTTCGAGGCGTACGGCACGCCGGTGTTTTCAAGGATCGGCAGCGCATCCATGTCAGCGCGAAGGGCGACCGCACCGCGCGATGCGCCGTCGGCAGTCGTCGCCGGGATATGCGCTACCAGGCCTGTGCCACCCGCAAGGCCCGAAGCAAACTCGACGCCGAGCTTGGCCAGCTCGTCACACACAACGCGGCTCGTGCGCTCTTCCTGATACGCGAGCTCCGGATGCGCATGGAGATCGTGGCGGACCGCGATGGCCGAGGGAAGCACTTGGCGTATAAGCGGTGAAACCGGTAGTTCAGTGCTGAATGTCGGATGTCGGATGTCGGATGTCGGATGTGTAGAGGCAGCACTCGCGCATGCCCCACCGGATACTGGGACCGCGTGAGAAGCGTGAGACGTCTGATGTGGGGAGGCCGTCATGAGTGTTTGTCCCGGCTTCGCTTGGTGGACTTGATGGTGGCGACGACGATCGCGGTGAGTTCATCGACCTCTTTCATGAGTGCGGCGAGGCGAGACGCCTTTATGGTGCCGGATGTTGCCAGCAGATCGAGCCAGTAACCACACTCATCCGCTTCTTCTTCCACAATAGTAAGCTTGCTGATGAACTCGGCCCGCGAACGAGCGCGACGCGCAGCGCGATAATTTGCTCCGACGGATGTCGCCGATCGCAGCAGTTGACGCCCGATGACGTCGCCAACTCGGCCAACAGGCATCGCGTCAATAAGCTTGATGACACGAAGCGCGAACGCCCGCGTGCGGGCCTTCATTTCCTGTTCGTTCATGTGGCCAGCATAACGCGCCATGAACGAACAAGCCTGTACTATTCAAATCCGACATCCGACATCCGACATCCGACATCCGACATCCGCTCACCGCTGCGGCAGCGGCTCCGCCACCGGCGCGGGATCAACCCCCGGCGCAGGGAGCGCGGCCGGGCGCTCATCGGTCGGCTTGCGCAGGTACGCGTTCTCGTTGCGGCGGGTATGTCCGTTGCGCAGCTCCTCGACCAGCCGCGCACGCTCGCGCTGCAGACGCTCCTTCCACCACGGGTCGGTCTCCTGCAGGATCGCTCGCTGCACCCGCCGCGCCGTGACCTCGTTGCCGCGATCGAGGAGCTGATCCACAAGGATCGAGCGGCGCAGCGCGGGCTGGAAGTTCTCATCGCGATTGAGCGACTCCTCGTACCAGCGGCCCGCCTCCTCCAGGTAGTTCAGGCTGTCCCAGAGCGCGCCGAGGTTGTAATAGGGCACCGGGTCCTTGGGCGAAATCTCCGCCGCGATCGTGAACGCCTCGGCGGCCTTCATGTTGTCGCCGCGCTTCATCAGCAGGCGGCCCATGTTGTTCCACGCCGCGGGGATCTCGCGATAGAGGCGGACGGCCTCGAGGTACTTGGCCTCGGCCGCCTCCTCATAGCCGCTGTACTCCAGCC
>JAEYNG010000210.1 GCA_023412695.1 Planctomycetota bacterium
GCACGCACGAGGGCGCATACAGGCGATCAAGCAGCACCTTGCACACGTCCGCGGCGGCCATCTCCGGCTGCAGGTCATACGTCGCCACCCGCGGGCTCTGCGGGTTCTGCCGCTCCTCCCTCTCAAACGGCTCGTCGCGATAGTCGTTGAAGAAAAACGTCACGTGCGGATACTTCTCCGTCTCCGCCACACGCAGCTGCCCCAGCCCGAGCGACGCGATCCACTCCCCCGCGATATTCACCATCCGCGCCGGCTTGGGGAACGCCACCTTCACGAACGGCGCAAGCTCCTCCCAGTACGACGTCATCGTGACATAATGCAGCGACAGCTTTGCGCCGCGATCAAACCCGCGAATGCCGCTGTCCGGACTCGGCTTCACGCCCTGCCACTTGTCGTCCGGGAAGACAAACGCCGCAGACAACTCCCGCGGCCGGTCACCCCGGTAGTTGTAAAAGATCACGCTGTCCCCACTGGCAATGCGAGACTCCGCGACCGCCGGCGCGCCGCCCACCGCCGTCGGCGGGATGAACTCGTCACCCTTGAGCGTCTCGCCGCTCGGCGCGTCGTAGTACCCCTGCACCGCCGCCTCCGCGCTCGGCTCGACGCGCAGCTCCCCGCGTCCGGTCAGGCAGTCGTATGCCAGGCGCACACGCTCCCACCGGTGATCGCGATCCATCGCGTAGTAACGCCCCGCGATCGACGCGACCCGCCCTACGCCAAGCTCGCGGCAGTTCTTCTCGACCTGCCGGATGAACCCGATCCCCGTAAACGGCCCCGTGTCACGGCCGTCCGTGAACAGGTGCAGGTACACGCGCAGCATCCCGAGCGACCGGCACGCCGCGAGGATCGCGTACAGGTGCGCAAGCTGCCCGTGCACGCCCGCATCCGACGCGATCCCCATCAGGTGCAGCGAGCGTCCGCTGTCCCGCGCACGAACGATCGCCGCGCTGATCGCCTCGTTCTTCTCGAGGCCCTCGCGGCACGCCGTTGTCATCACGAACGATTCCTGCGGCACCACCCGCCCGGCGCCGATGTTCTGGTGCCCCACCTCCGAGTTCCCCATCGTCCCCTCGGGCAGGCCGACATCTTCCCCGCTCGTCTTGATGAGCGTCCGCGGCCACGACCTCCGCAGCATGTCGTCGATCGGCGTCAGCCCGCGCGACGACGCCACCTTCACCGCGTTGAAAGCGTCGTGCTCGGGGTGCGGGTTCTCGCCCCACCCGTCGCGGATCACCAGCACCAGCGGGACGTTTTTCGGTCGAATCGGCGGGACACTGCTCATGGCGCGAGTGTAGCGTCTTTGCACCATTGGTCGCGCCGTTGGATTTCTTAACACGGACCCTGGCTCGCCCTGCCGCCCGCCCTGCCACAAGATGTCCGGTGTGTCACTTTGTGCTATATTGTGACATGGCCAAGCGCACCAGCATGAACGTCTCCCTCACCGGCGAGCTCGCCCGGTTCGTCAACCGGCAGGTCCGCCGCGGCCGCTACCAGACCGCCAGCGAGGTCGTCCGCGACGGGCTCCGTCTCCTCGAAGAGCGCGAGAAGGAACGCGCCGCGGGCCTCGCCGCCGTCAAGCGCAAGATCGCCGTCGGGCTCAAGCAGCTCGACGAGGGTCGGGGCCTCGACGCTGATGAAGTCTTCTCTCGAGCGCTGACGAAGCTCCGCGGCAACAGGCGGAAAGCCGGATGAGCCGGGCCATCATCTCCCCAGCCGCTGCGCAGGACCTAGACGAGATTCTCGCGACCGTCGCACAAGACGGCATCAGCCGCGCCGAACTCGTCGCCGCCCGCCTCCGCGCGGGCATCGACCGGATCGCGCACCACCCGCTGCTCGGACACCAGCACAGCCTGATCGATACCCCCACGCTCCGTGTCTGGGTCGTGCGGCCCTACCTCATCGTGTATCGCCACTCGACCCGTCCGATCGAAGTGGTCCGCATCCTCCACGGAGCCCGCGACCTCGCCGCGCTCTTCGATCCCCCGACCTGACCACCCACCATCAGGCGCCACCGCTTCCCCGTCCACTCACCCCACCTTCGCCAGCACCTCGTCCCACTTCATCGCGCTCCCCGGCTGGCGTGTCTGCACCCACTTCACCGTCCCCTTGCCGTCCTCGCTGCGGCCGATGACCACCGTCGCCCGGTTGGTCGTGTTCATGTCAGCCCAGTACAGCCCGTACGCCTTGCACACGGCCCGGTGCTGATCGCTCAGCAGCGTATGCTCGAACCCCTCCGACTGCGCCCACGCCTTCAGTACAAACGGCGAATCGCACGACACCCCCACGACCTGCGCCCCCTTCTTCTTCCAATCCTCCATCTCCCGCGTGATGCACTTCATCTCGGTCGCGCACACACCCGTGAACGCGAACGGGAAGAAGCACAGCACCACGTCCCCCTGTCCGATCGCATCGGCCAGCCGCCAGTCATCCCGGCTCTGGGTTTGCAGCGTGAAGTCTGGCGCGTCATCACCCGCGGCGACAGGAAGCGAACGGACAGTCTGCTGCTGGGTCGACATGGTCACTCCAATGGTTCATCCGGCCGGTCGGCGACAGCGTAGACCGCCCGGAGAGTGAAACAAGCCCGCGCCGGCCCCCCGCGCGTGGCAGGCCCGCCGCTCATCGGCTAGGCTAAGCTCGGTTTACGCAGGCATCCCCAGCGGGGCAGGAGGCCCGGATTGCCATGACGACCATCGCGTCGTTGAAAGATCGTTACACCGAAGTCCGCGAGCGCATCGCGCACGCCGCCGCACGCGCGGGCACCGACCCGCTGCGCATCCTGCTCGTCGCCGTCACCAAGCACGCCGAGCCCGACCAGATCCGCGAGCTCGTCCGCCTCGGCCACACCGACTTCGGCGAGAACCGCGTGCAGCAGCTCGTGCAGCGCGCCGCCATCATTGACGAATGGCTGCAGCGTCACCGCACCGTCCCCGGCGTAATCCCCCCTGCGCCCGGCGGCCGCGACACCCCCGCCTCCGGCTCCGAGGGCGAGTGGCAGTCCCCCGCCATGCCCGGCACTGTCCGCTGGCACATGATCGGCCACCTCCAGCGCAACAAGGCCCGCAAGGTCGTGGACGTCTCCCGGCTCATCCATTCCGTTGATTCCCTCCGCCTCGCCGAGGAGCTCCAGCTCATCGGCATGAAGCGCGAAAAGCCCATCGACGTCCTCGTCCAGGTCAACTGCTCGGGTGAACGACAGAAGTTCGGCTGCGCCATCGCCGCCGCGCCCCACCTTGTCGCCGAGATCGAAACGATGGTCCAGCTCCGCGTCCGCGGCCTGATGACCATGGCCCCCCTGAGCGACAACCCCGAGGACTCGCGCGCCCCCTTCGCCCGCTGCCGCGCGCTCTTCGCCGAGCTCCGCGAATCCGGCGA